>JAUYAG010000034.1 GCA_030693575.1 Brevundimonas sp.
GCCGAACCCACGGGTGATCGCGAGGACGACGGGCTCGCCCTTGCGCTCCAGCAGGGCGTTGGTGGCCACGGTGGTGCCCATGCGGACTTCGGCGACGAGGCCGGCGGGGAGGGGGCCGGTCGCGATCCCGAGAATCCGCCGCACGCCCTCGACCGCCGCATCGGCATAATGTTCGGGATTGTCCGACAGCAGTTTGCGGGTCTGCAGCGACCCGTCCGGCGCGCGGGCGACGATGTCCGTGAAGGTGCCGCCCCGGTCGATCCAGAAGCGCCAGCCCGTCGGCATCCCGGTCTGCGCTGCGCTCATGAGGGGGCTCCGACTCGTTCCACGGGATGAGCTTATCGCAGACTTCGCGGCGTCTGTTCGGCTAGAGGTCTGTCGCAAGACCGCGCCGGTTGCTAGATCGACCGGACCACGCCAAGGACGCGCCATGACCGACACGATCGAACTGTCCCACTGGATCAACGGCGAGCGGGTCTCCGCGGACCGGCCCGGCGAGAGCCTCAATCCGTCGGACACCCGCGAGGTCGTCGCCCGCACCCCCGACGGCGGCGAGGCCGAGGTCAATGCGGCGGTGGCGGCGGCCAAGGCGGCCTTTACGGGCTGGTCCGAGGCGTCGCCCGAGCTGCGCTCGGACGTTCTGGATCGCGCCGGAACTCTGGTGATGGAGCGGCGCGAGGCCTTGGGGCGGCTGCTCTCGCGCGAGGAGGGCAAGACCCTGGCCGAGGGGATCGGCGAGACCGTCCGCGCCGGCCGGGTGCTGAAATATTTCGCGGGCGAGGCCCTGCGCGTTCACGGCCAGAACCTGGCCTCGGTCCGGCCCGGCGTGGAGATCCAGACCTACCGCCAGGCGGTCGGCGTCTACGGCCTGATCACGCCGTGGAATTTCCCCATCGCCATTCCGGCCTGGAAGGCCGCTCCGGCGCTGGCCTTCGGCAATACGGTGGTGATGAAGCCCGCCGGACCGACGCCGGCGACCGCCGAGGCCCTGGTCGCCATCCTGCATGAGGCGGGCCTGCCCAAAGGCGTGCTCAACATGGTCATCGGACGCGGACGGGTCGGTCAGGCCATGGTCGATCATCCGGACGTGGATGGCCTGAGTTTTACCGGCTCGCAGGGCGTCGGCGCGGGCGTCGCGGCGGGCGCGGTGAAGCGGCAGGCGCGGGTCCAGCTGGAAATGGGCGGCAAGAACCCGCTGATCGTGCTGGATGACGCCGATCTCGACCGGGCGGTCCAGATCGCCCTCGACGGCTCCTTCTTCGCCACCGGTCAGCGTTGCACGGCCTCCAGCCGGCTGATCGTGCAGGACGGCATCCACGACCGCTTCGTCGCCGCCCTCGCCGAGCGGGTCGCGGCGCTTCGTGTCGGCGATGCGCTCGACCCGCAGACCCAGATGGGCCCGGCCGTGTCCGAGGACCAGATGGAGACGTCGTACCGCTATATCGAGGTGGCGCGCGGCGAGGGCGGCCGGGTGGTCACCGGCGGCGCGCGGCTGCAGATGGAAAAGCCGGGCTGGTACGTCCAGCCGACCCTGATCGCCGATACCGAGGCCGGCATGCGGATCAACAACGAGGAGGTCTTCGGCCCGGTCGCCTCGACCATCCGCGTCAAGGACTATGAGCAGGCGCTGGAGATCGCCAACGGCGTCGAATTCGGCCTCTCGGCCGGCATCGTCACCAGCTCGCTGAAACATGCCCGCGACTTCCAGCGGCGGGCAAAGGCGGGGATGACCATGGTCAATCTGCCGACCGCCGGCGTCGACTATCATGTCCCGTTCGGCGGCTCGAAATCCTCGAGCTACGGCGCGCGGGAGCAGGGATTCGCGGCGGTGGAGTTCTTCACCCAGACCAAGACGAGCTATTCCGCGGGCTGACAGGGCTGGACGGGGGCGTGATCGCGGCGATCCTGCCTGCCGCCACAAGTTGGCGGACAATCTGCGCGCCTCCCGAGGCCTCAAACGCTTGTGGACTGAACGGTTCGCCGGACATCAGCCCTTCGAGGTCGCTCCGCGAAAGTCCAGGGAAGCTCTGATTCAAGGTCGAGGAGATCAGTCTGCCGTTGCGCAGAACCTCGCGGCTGACTGTCGACGGTGATCGACCCAGCAACCGGGCGATCCCGCGCAGCGAGCAACGGGTGCTTAGCTCTCGGGAGACTTCCTCCCGCTCACCCAGACTGAGCGCCCGAGCCGCTCGTCTGCGGTCTGGAGGCCGGATACCGCCCGTCGGCGAAAGCACCGAGTACACCGACGAGGACTCCGGATCGAACTCATCGACTCGCCAGCCTTCCAGCGATCCCAGATCTCAGCCCGTTCAGCCGCCGAGTAGTAGATGCGACGCCGCTGCTTCATGACCCACGCTCCATCTCCGATGCAAGGTTAGCGTGTTGCGTTCACCGGTTGAGCCCGCCGCCAAACGGGGGCACTCATTCGGGCGCAAGTCTTGTAATGGGCCCCAAACTCCCAGAAGGAGCACATCTCTATGGGGATTCCGTGCGTGCTGGCTGAGCTGCTTCGAGATCGATTTCTTCAGCGGCCCGATCAAACGATCGTCACAGTTTGTGGCGGGCGTGGCGCGCAGCCGGATCAAGCCTTGTCAGGGCGGGAACTGCATCAGGCCGCTCTGGCACGAAGCGTACTGCTGTCCCGTCGGTACGCCCCGTTCCAAGGGCCATTGGCGCTGGCGATGCCATGCGGGATGGAGTTCGTCGTCACCCTGTTCGGCGCCTTGTATGCGGGCTTCACGGTCACGGCGGTGGCTCCACCCAGACCGGGGGTGCATACGTCGCGGTTCCAAGCGATCATCCGCGATTGCGGACCCGCGGCGATCCTGTGTCCGCAGGATTGGGTTTCCCGGCTCGAGGGGGCACTTGCTGGCACGGACAAGAGCGTGCCGGTCGTTGATGTCGACGCGCTCGCGCTGTCCGAGGCACCGCTCGTGTCGTTTGAGCCCGCTTCGGTGATGGACACCGCACTTCCGGCGATCCTGCAATACACCTCCGGATCGACCCGCGCCCCGAAAGCGGTGGTGCTGTCCGGGGCCAACATCGTCGCCAACGCAGGCCTCGCCAACGGCACCTGGGGGATGGACGAGAGCGGGGTGTTTCTGAGCTGGCTGCCGCACTTCCACGACATGGGGCTGATGGGCGGCATCCTCTATCCGATCCTCGCCGGGGGGCGGACCGTTCTGTTGGATCCCCTGCAAATGATCCAGCGGCCGGAGCGCTGGTTGCGGTGTATTGAAACGTATGGCGTCACCATGAGCGGCGGACCCGCCTTCGCGTTCTCCCACTGCCTGCAGCAGGTCAACGACGCGCAGTGCGAGGGGCTGGATCTCTCTAGCTGGCGCAGCGCCTTCTGCGGGGCGGAGCCTGTGCCGGCCGCCCTGATGGACGCCTTCCGCGCCCGCTTCGAGCCGTACGGGCTGAACCCGAACGCGGTCTTCGGCAGCTACGGTCTGGCCGAGTACACCCTGATGGTCGCGGGAGGAAACGCGAGGCCCGGTGCCGATCGACCGACACCTCCAACAGGATGCGGGGAGATCGAACCCTGCCGCATCTCGCCGGAGATGCAGGATAATCTGCGGCTGGTCGATCCCGACACCCGACGCATGGTCGCCGCCGGGGAGCAGGGCGAGATCTGGTTGAAGGGCCCGTCGACAGCACAGGGCTATCGCAATGAACCAGAGGAAACCGCAGCGACCTTCGGGGCAGTGCTTTCCGATGATGAAGCGGCCGGGAACTGGTTGAGGACGGGTGACATCGCCGTTCGCGAAGGCGACTGGCTCTTTGTAACGGGTCGACTGAAGGATCTTCTATTCGCCAACGGCCGCAAGATACCGGCGACCGATCTGGAATGGCTGGCGGGCGAACAGGACGAGGCGCTCAATCCCATGGCCGCCGCCGCACTGATGCCGGACGACCTGCACACCGGAAAGGCCGTTCTGCTCATCGAGCTGAAACGGCGCGCCTTCGTCGCTGACGAGCAGGTGACGAGGGACCGGATCCGCCGAGCCGTTGCAGGGGCGTGGGGCATAGAACTGACCGACATACGCATTCTCGCGAGCGGGTCTCTTCCCCGGACCAGCAGCGGGAAGATTCGGCGCCGGGAAGTCGCCGACGCGTGGCGCGAGAGGCGCCTCGACGAGGCCTTGCAGTGAGAGAAGTCGCTGAATCGCTCGAGCCGGCAAATGCGCTGACCGCCGGTCCTCGCCCCGACCGCGCACGCTTCGTTGTCGATACGGCGGACGAGGCGGTGGAGGTGTTTCAGGACAGGGCATGGGGCGTGACGGCCGTGTTGCCGTATCTTGAGGCGCTTCAGGTCGCGACAGGAGAGGACCTGTCGGTGCTGGCCGAGGCAGCCCGCGCATCGCTCATCTACCAGTCGGGCGCCGACCATCTGATGACCCGTAGGGCGATGGCGGCCTTTCTGAGCCCTGCGGGAGTGGCCAGGTGGGAGCAGACGATTGACGGGCATGTTGAGGCAGGCCTCGCGCGGCTGGTCGCCAGTCCGACGCCGGACCTGGTTCGGGATTTTTCGGACCCACTGTTTGTCGCCTGCGCCCGCGATGTATTCGGCCTGACCATCCCCGACGAGGCCGACTTTCTGCGCCACGTCTACAACGCGCGCATCTTCACCGAGCCGCTCTTGCGCCTGCGGGAACTACTGCTGGTTCAGCACGCGTATCGCCACCTCGTCGAGGCGGCCGCAACACCAACTGAGGGTGCCGTTGTCGGGACCGCGCCTGCGCCGCTGGTCGTGGTGTTGGCGCGGAGCCAACTGCCTGCGGGCGTGGGCGACGCCGCGCTGGTCGCCTCGATTACAGTGGCAGCCCACACGGCAGCGGAGTCACTCTCCTTTGCTCTCCTGGGTTTGTTGCGCGACGATGCGGCGACGTGGGGCGACGTCGCACGGCCCGGCTGGGCGGATGCCCATCTCGAGCAGGTCATACGGGACTACCCGTCGACGCTCAGGCTTTATCGCGTAGCGCAGATGCCGACGGTGCTGAACGGCAGGCCCGTCGTTCCGGGCGATCTCGCCGCCCTGGACATTCCGGCTGTAAATCGTTCGCTATGTCCGCAGGCGGGGCCAGAGGGCCGCAGAACCTCGCTGTCTTTCGGCGACGGGATGCACAAATGTCCGGGCGCCGCACTGGCCCGACTGATGCTGCGCCGCGCATTGCCGGCATTGGCCGACCGCTTTCCACACCTGCGCCTGGATGAGGCCGCAGTCCGCATCGAGCGGACGCATATGGTGCAGGCCCCAACCGCGCTGCCGTGCCGGCTGGAGCCCTCGCCGAAACGGCGCTCGGCCCGGCTTTGGGATGTCACCGAGCCTCGCACCGCCCGCGCCATAGCGGTGGATGACAGGCGCTTCAGCCCGCCCGGCATGGAGACACATCTGATCAGCCTGCAGCATGCCAGCGGTCGGGACCTGTCGACCGCGATACGTATCGCGCGCAATGCACCATTCTTCCAGTCGGGCCCAAGGCACGCGCGGATGCGGCTGCTCGGCTTCGAGGCGTTGGGCTCCAATCGACTGGCTTCCTGGACTCCGCTGATCGAGGCCGAGGTCGAGCGGTCGGTGCAGGCCCTCGATGGCAGGACCGAAGTCGATCTGGTCAAGGACTTCTGCGAGCCGTTGTTCCGCGCCGTTTGCCAGCCGATCATGGGCGTGCATCCCAGGTCGCCTGAGCTGTTCAACCGCCTTGCTCCCCTGCTTCAGGAAGTGCTTGAGCCGCTGCGCTCCCTGCGCGCCATCCTGAAGATGCAGGAGATGGTAAGGACCCTCCTGGGGCAGTTCGACGAACCGGCATTGGGGGATGGAGAAGGGCACCCGACCTCCCTGCTGTCCCATCTGGCCGCCAGCGGCGGTGACGAGATGGACGCCGAGGACCGCAAGGCTTTTGTGCTCGTGCTTTACGGCGCCAGCTTCAACGTCGCCCATACTCTGGCCAACGCGATCCTTGCACTGGCGTCGACACCTGCTGAACAGCGGGGCGACCCGGCTGACCCGGCGTGGATAGCCGCGCATCTCGATACGCAGATCGTGCCCGAGGCGGCATCGCCCCGCTTCATCTACCGGATCGCACAGGTCGCCGGGGAGGTCGATGGCATGGCCTTCGCGCCGGGGGACACGATGCGGCTGCGACTCGCCGCGATCAATCGCGACTTGGGCACCGGCCACCTGGCGTTCGGCCATGGTCTGCATCGCTGCATTGGCGCAGCTCTGTCGCGCCTCCTGATCCGGAAGGCCCTGCCGGCGCTGTTCGCGCGATATCCGGGCCTTCACCTGACCACGTCAACGCCGCACTATGCCGACAACTCCCAGACGGTGATCCTCACCGAATTGCCCTGCCGCCTCATTGATGCCAGCCTTGAAAGTCGTTCATGACCACGCCCACCGTCGCCGAAGTCACCGCCTTTCTGCGGGACCATGTGAGCAAGCGGACCAAGGTCCCACCCGAACAGCTTCTCGGCTCGACCGTGCTGGTAGACTTCGGCCTGGAATCCATCGACGCGGTCCTGATCTCCGGCCACATTGAGGACGAGTTCCAGATTGAGGTCGAGCCCTCGCTGATGTTCGAGTTCCAGACGCTCGACGAAGTGGCGGCGGCGGTCGTCGCGCTTTTTGACAAGCGATGAGTCGCTTCCATCTGGGGCTGTCGACCTCCGGACACGATCCGGCGCTGGCCCTCGTCGGCGAAGACGGGTTCATCCTGTTTGCGGAGGCCACAGAGCGCTTCCTGCAGGACAAGCGGGCTTGGGGCGCCGCACCCGATCTGGTCGGACACCTGGAGGGCGCGCTTAAGGCCGTCGGCTTTGACTCCGCAGTAGACGATCTCGTCGTCTCGACCAGCTGGGCACGGGTGAAAGCCGACCTGCCCGTGTCGATTTCCAACGCCATGCTTCCCGTTGCCGATGGCCTTTGGCTGCGCGGACTGCAGGCGCATGCCCAAGCATCTGCCGGCGAATCCCTGCTCCGCCTCGGTCTGGCGCCGGTGAAGCCGGAGGTTCGGCACTTCGACCATCATCTGTCGCACGCGACCGCTGCCTGCAGCAGCGCCCCCTTCGACCAAGGTCTGTGCCTGGTCATAGACGGGGAGGGCGACGTCGGGGCGGCGAGCCTGTACCGCCTGCTCGAAGGCCGTCTCATCCGTATCTGGCGATCCTGGGGACCGGGCAGCCTGGGCAGCTTCTACGCCTGGCTGACGGCTCAGTGCGGGTTTGACTGGCGCGCGGGGGAGGAATGGAAGGTCATGGGCCTGGCGGCCTTCGGCACTCCGGACGAGGCTCTTGTCGATGCCCTGGAGTCGATGCTCGACGTCGTCGACGGCCGCCCCCGTCTACCCGAGCAGGCGGTGATCGACGCCGCCGCCGCCGTGGCCCGCCGCCACGCCCGCGCACCCGGCGATCCCATCGGGCGCGCGGCGGACCTCGCCGCCAGCGGCCAGGTCGCTTACGGCCGAATCGTTGACCGCATTCTGGAAAGCTGCGCGGGCCTGGGTGAGCGCAACCTGGTCCTCAGCGGCGGCTGCGCCCTGAACTCCTCCTACAATGGCACGATCCGGGGCCGTTTCGGCTTCGACCAGGTCCATGTTCCCTGCGCGCCCGCGGACGATGGCAACGCGGTGGGCGCCGCACTCCTGTCGTGGATGCAGGACGATCCGGCCCGGCGCGCCGTTTCCGGTGCCACATCGGCCTTCCTCGGGACATCGCCGGACCGACGCGTGATCGACAGCGTGGTCGCGAACTGCGGTCATGCATCAGTCTCGGACGTTGCTGGGCCGGGCGGCATGACGTTGCTGGCCCAACGGCTGGCGGCCGGTCGGATCATCGGCGTGATGAAAGGTCCCGCGGAGTTCGGACCCCGCGCGCTCGGCCATCGCTCGATCCTGGCCGACCCGCGCCCCGGCGACATGAAGGACCGGCTGAACCAGCGCGTGAAAGGCCGCGAGCCTTACCGCCCGTTCGCGCCCATGGTGCCGGCGGATCGCGTCGAGGCTTGGTTCGAACGCGCCCAGCCGTCGCCCTACATGTCCTTCACCCTGCCGTGGAAGACCGAGGCGCGTTCCCGCGTTCCCGCGGTCGTGCATGCTGACGGCACGGGCCGCCTTCAGACCGTGGAGGGGCGGTCCGACCCGTGGACGAGCGCCCTGCTGTCCGCCTTTGAAGCCGAGACCGGGGTGCCGATCATCCTCAACACCAGCTTCAACGTCATGGGCAAGCCGATCATTCACAGCGTGCAAGACGCTATGGCCGTGCTGGCGACCACGGGCCTCGACGGCGTCCTGTTGGAAGACGTCCTCATCGAGAAGTCGGCATGAATGCGTGCGCCCCAACCCCGGGAGGGCTGTCATCTCGATCGTGAGCCTGCCGTTTCTGGTGATCTGGTTGCCGATGGCCATCGCGGCGTTCGCGGTCGCCTGCCGTCTCAGACCCGCCCTTGCTCCGTATGTGCTGGTGGTGACGTCGGCGGCCTTTTGCCTCGCCGCCGGGTGGGTTTCGCTGGTGTTCCTGACGATTTCCGTCGGCGGCAACTTCCTGATCGCGCGGGTCATTCAGCAGATGGAGCCCGGCTCGCGCGCGCAGAAAGCGATGGTTGCGGGCGCCATCGTCGCCAACCTCGCGCCTCTGGTAGCCTTCAAGCTGGCCCAGCAATCGGCCTGGCCCTGGGACCCGGCGGCCGCGTCTACGATCACCCTGCCGCTTGGTCTGGCCTTCTACACGCTGCAGCAGATTACCTTTCTGGTGGACTCGCGAAAGCCGGGGGCGCAGCGGCTGGGCTTCGTCCGTTTCGCAGCCTGGGGGACCTTCTTTGGCCAGTTGGCAGCGGGCCCGATCGGATCGTGGTCGCGCATGGCCCCGCAGTTCGCCTTTCTGGGCGCTACCGCCCCCCGGGCCGCGGATGTCGCTCGCGGGCTTGCACTCGTCCTTGCTGGTTTCAACAAAAAGCTCTGGCTCGCCGACCCCATCGGGCGGAAAGTCGACTCCATCCTGGCTGGTGTCGACCTGGGCTCAGTGACGCCGCTTGAGGCATGGACGCTGGCCTGGGGCTATATGCTGCAGCTCTATTTCGACTTCTCCGCCTATTCCGACATCGCGATCGGAACAGGGATTTGCTTCGGTCTGCTTCTGCCGGTGAATTTTGACTCGCCTCTCAAGGCCGCGACGCCAGGACAGTACGTCATGCGTTGGCACATCAGCCTGATGAACTTCGTCCGGGACTACGTCTTCGAACCGATGTTCAGGATCGCGCGCAAACTCCCGATCCAGCCGACCGGCCGGCGCTTTGCAATCGCCTGGGCGCTCGCCACGCTGGTCTCCTTTGTGTCCGTAGCCGCTTGGCACACGGCGGCTCCCCTGCCTCTGTTGCAGGGTCTGGCCGTCGCGACGTTGCTGATTGCTCTTCAATTTGTCCGGCAGACCTCGCGCGCCACCCCCCGGACGCCGGGTACCGTCGAGCGCCGTCTGCGGCACGTGGGCGCGCGGGTTCTGCTTCTGACGGCCGTGTCGGTCGTCGCCTTGCTACTGCGGGCCGAGACGGGCGAACAGCTCAGCCTCATCGTGCCTGCCCTGCTGGACGGGGGTGCCGCCCTGAGATTGGGTGCGGACGCGATCGCCAGTTTGTCCGCCGCGCTCGGTTTGGGCGCGCCCCTGTCTTGGGAGGGCCTGTATCCCAATGCTCGCCTGCCCGGCCTACGGACGCTCGCAGTGATCGCCCTGGGTACGGTCGTCGCTCTGGCCTGCCCAAACACAATGCAAATCTTCGGATTGTCGACGCGGGGAGTGGCAGCCGCCAAGCTGGGATGGCGACCATCGGGTGCCTGGGGTCTCCTGACGATTGTTCTGCTGTTCGCGGCTCTCGTCGGCCTGACCCGACCCATCTCCGGGGGTGGATTCATCTATGCCCAGTTCTAAGGGGTCGTGTCCTCCCGTCAGACTGACGCCGTCGTTCTGGGCCGGCCTAGTGGCTGGCCTGTTCGTCCTGTCAGCGTTCGCCGGCTTCAACATCGTGATCGATCCGACCGGAGAGTTCGGACTATCAGGCCGTCATTCGTTCAATCGTGCGCCGCCACCGACGGTCGTCGCTTCCGGCAAGGCTCGTGGCAATCCTGCATTCTTTGCGCGGGCCATTCGGGAGAGCGACGCCAAATATTTCCTCATCGGCTCGTCCCGTACCAGGCGCGGCTTCGACACCTGCGGTCTGCCAGATGTGCTCGTCCTGTCAGGCTCGGCCTGGGCCCTCCCCGAGCAGCTTCAGGTCCAACGTCTGGTGCTGGTTGGCCGCAAGAAGCCAGCCACCCTGTTGATGGAGGTCGGTCTGCCCACGACCTTGCCGCCCGTGATCGACGATCCCGGGCGCGCGGCCCTCTCGGTGGCGCTTTCGCCGCGTACGACCTTGCAGGCGCTGGAGACCGTCGCTCACAGCCTGTCGAACAAGCCGATCCAGCCTACATATACGGCCTGTCGAGATACGAATGGCGTGGAGGCCCCCAACTGGCACAAAGCCGCCGTCGAAGCCCGCCATGCGGTCGACCGGCTTGACGCGTCGCCCCAGGCAATACTGCGCCAGCAGGCAACGCTGTTGGCCATGGCCGATCTTGCGGATCAGATCTGCGTGAAGGAGGGACTCCGCCATACCGTGGTCTTCTACACCTTGCCAAGCACACCTTCGGGATCGCCAGGAGCCGTCGAGGCGGGGCTGTTCAACCGAAACTCTGAGCGCCTCGCGAGAGTGTTCGAACTCCGACCGGCTGCTCCTGGGGGATGCAAGGTCCAATTCCTGAATCTGGCGTCAATCCCCCCTGGCCCTCCAGGGGCGCAGGCGCTCTGGCGGAGTCGCGAGAACTGGCTGGACTACACCCATTTTTCCCCAGGCCTTGGGGCATGGGCGCTTGAGGTCTTGTTGAAGAACTGAGCGGGGCCGCCCTCACGCTCCATGGCGGGCGCTTCAACTTCGGGCGTGGGCCGGTCGGGGCATCGGCGGGGTCTGGTCCTGCCCCACGAAGGCCGGATCGTCGAACGGCGGCGCGTCCAATTCGGCCCAGGCGGGATGGTAGCCGCCCTTGGCGATCTGCCCGTGAAAATTCAGAAGCCAAGTGTGCAGAATGTCGGCGAGGGTTTCGCGAATATCCGGCCGTTCACGCATCAGGTCGGCGGTCTTCTCAATAACGCGGGCGACAGCGGGGTCGCGGCGTCGCATGGCGGCCATCATTTCCATGAACAGACGTTTGGCGCGGGCCCGCCCCGGCGGATCGTGCGGATGGCTGCGGGCCGGTAACGGGCTGGCAGCAAGAAGAGAAGCCATAGCCTGCAACCGGGTCCAGAACCCCTCCGGACTGTACAACCGACTGATTAGCCAGCGGGTGCCGACATATAGCTCCTCCCGTGTCATTTGTGCGGGATAGATGTTCGTTATCTGGTCTCCGGCCTGGTAGTGAGCCCTGTCCTCGTCGGCGACGATCCTCCCCGCCCGCAACATGTCTTCGTATAGCGGTGTGCCGACGGGGGCTGAGAGCGACGAGACCTTGAAGGTGCCGATCGGCAGTTCCATGGCGAAGGCGTATTGCTGTTCAAAGATGTGGCGGCTGTCTGCGTCGAAGCCGACCATCAGGCCCGCCACGGGTTCCAGGCCATGAGCCACGACGTTTTCAATGCGCGCCCGCACGTCTACCGACACGTTCTGCCGCTTGAGGCTTTGCTTCAGGCTCTCTTCGTTGACGGTCTCGACGCCGATGAACAGGTTGGTCAGGCCGGCTTCGGCGCATAGCTGGAGCATGCGATCGTCGGCCGCTATGTCGATCGAAACTTGGGTGTGGAATGTGACGTAACCGCGCCCTTCACGCCCGTTCCACCCCGCCAAGGCCTCAAGCAGGCTCGCAGCCCGCTTTCGGTAGACGGTGAAGTTGTCGTCAGCCAGGAATATTCGGTTGTAGCCAACATCGTAGAGCTTCTGGACTTCCGCTATCACCTGCTCGTTCGTCTTGTGGCGTTGGGCGCGGCCGACATATTGGATGACGTCGCAGAAATTGCATTCGAATGGACAGCCTCTGCTGGTTTGAGCAATGCCGATCAGCGCGCGGTCGTTGTCGTAGAGATCCCAAGCAGGGACGGGGGAGGCGCTGAGGTCGGGGCGCCCGCCGGCATAGGAGGGCTTCAGTTCGCCGTTCAACATGTCGGCGTAGAAGGCCTCCGCCACGCCTTCGAATTCCCCTGTCACCGCCACGTCGCAGAGCCCGGCAAAAGCCTGCGGATCCAGCGTGATGTGGGGCCCGCCCACGACGACTTTACGCCCCTTGTTTCGAAAGCCCTGGGCGATCCACTTCGCCCGCGCCAGCTGGGAGACATTGGCTGTAATGCCGATGAAGTCGGCCTCGGTATCGAAGTCGATCGGTGTCAACGTCTCGTCCTGCAGAACGATTTCGATACCCGGTGGCGCGAAGGCGGCGACGGTCGCGATTGCGGTCGGCGGTACCCGCGTGATGACGGTCCCGTCTGATTCAATCAAGCCAGCGAAGTCGGCGTCCCAAGGAGGGCTGGGCGAAATTAGCAGGAAGCGGATCATTGAGCCTGGCCTGGTCGCGATCGACGGGGGGCCGAGCGGCAACCCGACCGGCACTGTTGGGGCCACGAGCCCCAAGGTGATGCCTCAAAGGTCGTTTTTCCCTACAGGGAAAAGGCGGCCGCGGCGAGAGTGGGGATGCAGCTTACGAGGAGCCAGGCAACACCGGCCATCGGACTGCCCTTGCGCGGCGAGCACGGCCTCGTCGTCCGATGAAACACCCGGTTCGAGGTGTTCTTCGAACTCCTCAGAGCCCTGGAAATACAGCCGGCACATCTGACGCCCCCGTTTCTCCAGCCTCATTTGATGTCCCGAGTTGGTCTTCGCACCCTGCGAGGCTTGGCCGACGATGCCTGGACGGCGGCAACCCGAGCCGCCTGGCGCGGAAAGGGGAGGGGGGTTTTCGGCTCGGTCGGCTCAACTTGTCGGTACCGGTGCGGCGGTGGCGCGCTTGGCCACGGCAAGAAAAGCCGAATGACTGAGGGCACCGGCTTCAAGGCTCGGATGCGAAAATATGTCGCGATAGAGAAAGACACCATTCCGATCCTGAAAGCGGCAAATGTCTTCAGGACAAAGTACCGGCATCAAGTCCAGGATGAAGAAGTTCGCGTTTTCGCGCTGGACTTGGATCAGGGTGTCATTCAGCGCGGCGAGGCGGCTAATCGTATAAGTTCTGGTGTGATAAGAACATGGTGTGTTCTGCCCAAAGTTGAACCATTGGTTTAGCGCCGCGTCGGGAGGGCACTGAGCGTCGCGCAAGAACGGCGTTCCGGCTTGGAATATAATCTTCACGCCCTTGGCATCCAGGCTCTCGGCAAGGTGCGTCAGGTCCCCTTTCAGAGTGTCGAGTTTTTCCTGGTTACTCCTAGTGTTGGTGACCGGGGCCAGGTCGGAAAGGTCATTGATCATTACAAGGACGTCTCCCTCTTTTAGCTGCGCTACTAGCAGGGGAATGACTTCATTCCAGTAGTAGGTGTTGGCCTTTGACCACGCCGACTTGTTCTCCAGGCTCGGAGTGGCCGAAGCCCCCCACGTCGAGGTGACGCTGATCGACCCAAGCGCCGCGTCGGGAACCGCCCCGTACATCTCCAGTTCGGCCGCACTGTAGGAGTTGCCAATGACCAGGAACCGAGGGGCATTGGGCAACTGACCGCCAAGAGTGCAGTGGTTCAGGTCGATCTTCTTGCCGACCTCCATGTCTGACGAGAGGATGCAGTCGCGGGCGCGCCATTGGACAATCCCACTGAGGCGCTTGCCGTCGAATAGCGATTCCGCCCCCTTCGCCGCCATATCGGCCGGCGCTCCGGTGTAGAGCTTCTCGCCGACCCCCGATCTGAGCATTAGGACCAAGACGGCTGCGCAGGTTGCCGCGGCCAGTCCATAGGCGATCGTACCCAATCGAAAGCGGGACCAGTTCGCTTGACGCAGCGGGCGCTCGATTAGAACATAACTTAGCGCGGCGAGGCCAAACATGGTCAGGAGCTGAATCGGTGCGCTCCAAAGATGAATGCCGATAGTCCACCGGCTGAGCGCAAGAATACTCCAGTGCCATAGGTAGAGCGAATAGGAGATCAGCCCGATGCTGACCATGAGGCGTGAGGCGAGCAGCCGATAGATCGGGTGCTTCTGCTGGAGCGTCATGATCAGGACGCCGGAGGCGATAACGGCGGCGATGGTGGTGTAGAGCTGAAGCTCTGGAGGCAGAGCAAGCGCGATTAGGAGCACGCCGGTAGCGCTCCACGACCATGTTGAGCCATGCCGGGTCAAGGCATTCGCTGGCGCCAAGGCGACCAGGCACCCGATGCCCAGCTCCCAAAAACGCGGTGGGAACATGTAGTAGGCACGGCTCACGGACAGCAGGTGCATCCCCACAAACAGGGCGAGGGACAGCGCGGACAGCAGGGACATCACGAAGATGAACTTGTTGCGGCTCGTGGTCTTTAGGGTGCCAAAGCCAAAATACCAGAACAGGGCCGGAAACAAGACGTAGAACTGCTCCTCGACAGCCAGCGACCAAGTGTGAGTAAAGAGGTTGAGCGTCGCGCTTGAGCCGAAATAGTCGACTGCCTGCTTAAACAGGTAGAGGTTCGATAGTCCAAATAGAGAGAACAGGCCCGTGGTTAGCGACGTCCTGTAGTCGGGCGAAGCCGGGTTGACGAACAGCGAACCAACGATGGCGGTTATGACGACGCATGCGATCAGGGCAGGCAGGATGCGTTTGACGCGCCGGGCGTAGAAGTGGGCGAGCATATCGCCCAGCCCCCGATATTCCCGCCCGATCAGCGACCGGGTAATCACATACCCTGAGATGACGAAAAATATATCGACGCCCAGAAAGCCGCCGAGAAGTAGCGAGTGGTTAAAGTGGTTTGCGATCACGGCGCAAACTGCGACTGCCCGGAGACCATCAACTTCCGGCCGGTAGGACAAACTGTTCGTGTCGGACACTTAACCCCCACAGGGTCCCAGCGGCGCGACATCCCGCCCGAAACAGTACGCTGCGATCACGCACGCTGCGGAGGTCCGAGCGCGAGTGGGCCCCCTGTACTGCTCCCGTGGGAAATTTCAACGCCGTGCGTCTGCTCGGAGCAACAGTTCCCTTCGGCGGGATTTGACACGTTAAGTCGGCCGAGCCGAAAACACCCCTCCCCATCGCGCTTCAGGCGGCCCGGTGCTGGCAGTCTAACGATACAAGAGCCGGTGGCGGAGAGGGTGGGATTCGAACCCACGGTGCCCGCAAAGGCACGCCGCATTTCGAGTGCGGTACATTCGACCACTCTGCCACCTCTCCGCGGGGCCGTAGGACGCTTGGTCGAGCGAGCGGCTTCTCTAATGGGGGACGGGCTGCGCCGCAAGCGGCGTGACGAGAAATCGCGTCAGCGCTGCGCGGGAAGGGGCAGGCCGAGGGCCTCGCCGGTGCTCAGGTCGCCGTCGATGACGCGGAACAGCTCGGCCGGGCGGCCGCCGGTGGCGGCGGAGAGCCGGCCCGTGGGCTCGACCAGGCCGGTGCGTTCGACGCCGCGGCGGAAATTCTGTTTGTGCAGAGACAGGCCGGTGACGGCCTCGGCGGCGATCTGAAGCTCGGACAGGGTGAAGGTCGCCGGCATCAGGTCGAACAGGACCGGCCGGTATTTCAGCTTGCTGCGCAGTCGACCGAGGCCGGTGGCGAGGATGCGGCGGTGGTCGGAGGCCATGGCGCTGCCGGGCGCGGTCCGGAGGGGAGGACGGTCCTGGTCGCGGGCGGCCTCGGCGACCAGTCCGGCCTCGTAGAGCAGTTCATAGCGGTCCAGCACGCGGCCTTCGTTCCAGCGGTGGGCGGGCGTGGTCGCGAACAGGGTTTCGATGCGCGCCTGCCGGCGGGAATCGTCGGCGGCCCAGGCCGTCAGGTCGGCGATCAGGGGGGCGAGGCAGGCGGGAGGGCCGTCGCGGCGGTCTTCCCCGGGGAAGATGTCGAGCACGGGCGTCCAGCGGGCCTCGGCCTGGGCGGCGTCGGCGGTCAGGGCGAGGTAGCCGACGGAGACCTCGCGGCGTCGCTCGGGGCCGGGCGTGGCGCGGGGACTGGCCCGGCCGAGGTCGCCGAAGGTGTAGAGCTGTTCGACGAAGCCGAGGCGGAAGCCGGTCTGGGCGGTGACGAAGTCGCGCAGCGCCCGTTCAAAGGTGCGGTCGCGGGCCGGGTCGAACGGGCCGAAGGGCAGGGCGGCGTCGCCGTCCTCGCCCGGTGTGGTCAGGACGCAGGCCTTGCGGTCGCGCAGGGCGATGACAACCGCCGAGAGGCCGATGCGAACGCCCTGTTCAGCCGGCGCGCCCATCGCCTATTCCGTATGCCAGGCGTCGGCGGCGGGCATGAGGCCGACGGCCTCGGCCAGGACGCGGTAGCGGTCGAGATAGCGCTGCTGGGCGACGGGGGCGGGCAGGGGGTCGATGATCAGGTCGTAGCCGGGGGGCGGCGAGCCGAACAGGCTCAGACCCTCCTTCTTGCTGAAGCCCGCCAGTTGGGTGGCCTCGAAATAGGCGCAGGCGACGTCGGCCTTCTTGATCAGGGTCTTGATCTCGACCGGGTTCTTCGGCGGGAGGCCGAAGCGGAGGTGGATGGCGCCTTCCAGCCGGGCCTCGAAGGCCTTGTAGTTGACGCCGAGCGCCGCCTTGAAGGGCGAGATCATGTCGCCGATGACGTATTCCGAGGCGTCGTGGAGCAGGGCGGCGAGGCGCCATTTCGGCTCCAGGCCCGGCCTGATGTGGGCGGCGATCTCCTCGACGACGCAGGAGTGCTGGGCGACCGAGAAGGCGTGTTCGCCGATCGTCTGGCCGTTCCAGCGGGCGACGCGGGCGAGGCCGTGGGCGATGTCCTCGATCTCGATGTCGAAGGGCGAGGGATCGAGCAGGTCGAGGCGGCGGCCGGACAGCATGCGCTGCCAGGCGCGGGGTTCTTTCGCGGAAGGGCGGGGCGTAACGGCCAAGGATCTGTCCTGCTTGCTGGGCAGGGTTGGTGACGCATCAGGACGTCACGATCAAGGCCGGAAGCGGGGGTTATTCCCCGGCGTTGAGCGCGACGAGGTCGCGGGCGTCCTCGAAGGCGCGTTCGCGATTGCGGTCGCGGGAGCGGACCGTGGCGATCACCAGGGGGCCGCCGACGGGGCCGCGGGCCTCGTAGCCGACCAGCCGCCAGCCCGATTCCGAGGCGCGGTTGTCGGTCAGCATCCAGCTGGCGCGGGTGGCCTCGCCCGCAGCGGCGGCGCGGATTTCGGCGGCGTCGTCCTGGGCGTTGATGCTGACGTTGTCGCCGTCGGGGCTGGAGCCGGTGACGCGGGCCGAGCCGTCGCTGTCGTCGGCGTTGATCTGGAAGCCGCCGATCCGGACGCTGGCCTTGTCGCCGCGGGTCTCGATGCGCATGCCCGGCAGGCGGACGGTGGCGTCGTCGCCGTTCGCCTCGATATTGACGCCCGGAGCGCGGACCGAGGCACGGTCGCCGCTGGCGGCGGCGGCCTCGTCTGCAGCTTCCTGCGCGGTGTCGGCGGCGCGTTGCGCGGTATCCGCGGCGGTGCCGGCGGCGTCAGCCTGGACGGCGGCTGCGTCGGCCTGGGCGCGGGCCTCGGCGGCATTGATCGCGGCCATGGCGCGGGGCAGGTCGGCGGAGAGGCGTTGTTCGAAGGTCTTCAGGACATTGGCGGGCGTGGCACCGTCCAGCGCCACGAGCTGAAGGGTGACCTCGGCGCCCTTGGGGCCGACGTAGGTGCAGACCGTGCCGCCGGCGGAGGCGGAGCCCTTGCGGGTCAGGGAGCCCATCGTCTGCGGGCATTGCAGCGTCTCGACGACCTTGAGCACGCCCTTGGCGTCACTGTTCTCGCTGCGGGTCGAGGAGATGCGGACGCCGTCGCCGCAGGCGGCGAGCGCCGTCGCGGCGCAGAGGGTGGGGATCAGAAAGGGACGGAGGGGCATCGACGTAGTGTCCTGGTACACATTCATCCTGCGCGCACCTGATTCATTTGCCAGTGAAATCGCGTTAAGGCGGGTGACGAAACCTGTTCGTTCGTGTGTTCGTCCTGTTACGATCCGGGGCGCGAGCCTTCCCGCCGGTGGAGGAAGGCGAGGCGCTCGAACAGGTGGACGTCCTGTTCGTTCTTCAACAGGGCGCCGTGCAGCGGCGGGATCAGTTTGTTGGGCGATTTCTCGCGCAGCGTCTCGGGATCCACATCGTCGACCAGCAGCAACTTGAGCCAGTCCAGCAGTTCCGAAGTCGAGGGCTTCTTCTTCAGGCCGGGCGTGTCACGGATTTCGTAGAAGGTCCTGAGCGCCTCGGAGACCAGCCGCGGCTTGATGCCCGGGAAGTGGACATCGACGATGGCCTTCATCGTCTGGTCGTCCGGGAAGCGGATGTAGTGGAAGAAGCAGCGGCGCAGGAAGGCGTCAGGCAGCTCCTTCTCATTGTTCGAGGTGATGATGACGATGGGGCGGACCTCGGCGCGGATCGTCTCGTCCGTCTCCTGGACGTAGAACTCCATCCGATCGAGTTCCTGCAGCAGGTCGTTGGGGAATTCGATGTCGGCCTTGTCGATCTCGTCGATCAGCAGGACGGGGCGGTTGGGGGCGGTGAAGGCCTCCCACAGCTTGCCGGGCTTGAGGTAGTTGCGCACGTCGTGGACGCGTTCCTCGCCCAGCTGGCTGTCGCGCAGACGCGAGACGGCGTCGTATTCGTACAGGCCGTTGTGGGCCTTGGTCGTGGACTTGATGTGCCAGGTGATCAGCGGGGCGTTCATCGCCCTGGCGATCTCATAGGCCAGGACGGTCTTGCCGGTGCCGGGCTCGCCCTTGATCAGCAGGGGGCGTTCGAGGGCGACGGCGGCGTTGACCGCGATCCGGAGGTCATCGGTGGCGATGTAGTTGGACGTGCCTTCGAAGCGGTCGGTCGGGCGGGACATGGCGTTTCCGGGTTGTGGTGCGTTTCGGGTTAGCGAAGCCGGGGCGGGTAAACAACGATCATGTGGTATCCGGGCGCTCTCCCTCCCTCCCCGAGGGAGGGTGGCTGAGCCGAAGGCGAAGCCGGGTGGGAGGGGCTCAGCGAGGGGAGAGCCGGTGGATGGGTCGCCGAGCCCTCCCCACCCGGTCGCTTCGCGACCACCCTCCCCCAAGGGGGAGGGAGAACGATTGGACACGACTGTTCGCCGCCTGCTTGCGCGGCGGTTGGGGAGGGCGCGGGGCGGCCGGGCCTCGCCCGGTGCTTTGATAGTTTTACCGTTTCGACGAAGCAGACCTGCCC
>JAUYAG010000044.1 GCA_030693575.1 Brevundimonas sp.
CTAGGTTCTGGACTCATAAGCCCTGAGCCACAGGCGGGTTGATGCGAGCAGGACGGCGGCGAGGAAGTTGCGGGCTAGCTTGTCGAAGCGGGTGGCGATGCGGCGGAAGTGCTTGAGCTTGCAGAAGTATCGCTCGACGACATTGCGCTGTCGGTAGATCGCCGGGTCGATGGAGCGTTGGACCTTGCGGTCGCGCTGGGTCGGGATGTGGGCGCGACCGCCTCGGGCTTCGACCATGTCGATGACGGCGCGGGCGTCGTAGCCCCGGTCGGCGACCAGCGCCTCGGCAGGCTTGAGGCCGTCGATCAGGGCTTCAACGGCGGCCTTGTCCGAGGCCTGACCGGCCGAGAGCACGATCCGCAGCGGCAGGCCGTCCTGATCGACCAGGGCGTTGATCTTGGTGCTCAGTCCTCCACGAGAACGGCCGATGGCGTGATCCGGGCCCCCTTTTTTCCACCGGCGGCGTGCTGGTGGGCCCGGATGATGGAGCTGTCGATCAGGTGCATCGAGCCGGGCGAACTCGCCGACAGGGCCTCGAACACCCGGACCCAGACGCCCGCCTTGGCCCAGCGGTTGAAGCGGTTGTAGACGGTCGTGTGCGGCCCGTAGCGGCTGGGCAGGTCGCGCCATGGCGAGCCGGTCCGCAACACGTAGAAGATGCCGTTGATCACCCGCCGGTCGTCCACCCGGGCCACCCCGCGCGGCTTGTTGGGCAGCAGCGGCTCGATGAGCCGCCACTCCACCTCGCTCAGATCGTATCGCGCCATGCCAAGGCTCCTTCCGGAATCCTTGAATCAGCGAGAACGGGTCCCCGCAAGCTTTATGGGTTCAGAACCTAGTCCGGGCCCGCGGCGCGCGGTCGGGCGCGGCGGACCTCTTGGCCGATCAGGTGCTGCGATCGCTGGACCGCGATCATATCGCCTCGTGATGCCTCGCATCACCACTTCTCATTGGCGTCGGGCAGCGGTGGCCGGCATGGTGTCTGAGCGGCCCGGGCCGCTCTGACGATCGACGGCGATCGTGATGTCGGACCGCATCGGGTGCGCTCGATGACGGGGCGTCCCGAAGACCATTGAACAGGGCGAACCCCGGCTCGGTCCGGAAAGGGGCAGGCCGGGTCCCTTCGTCCGGCAACGGAAGAGCCGTGGGATCGACGGAGACCCGGTCGGGCCGGCGGACGTAGCGCGTGCCGTAGTTGAACACGGCGTGACTGTTGCGACCGTCCTCGACCATGGTCAGACGCCCGGCCGGAACCCAACCGTTGTGCCGATGGATGAAGACGATGGTCGTGAGATTGCGCATCAGAAGTCGAGGTCCGGGTCTTCAGGTGGCAGCCGGGTACGCTTGGGCAGGCGGGCGAGTTCTTCGGTGGCGCCAACGACATCCGAGGTCGGCGCGGCGATGTCCGCCAGGCGGTCGAGCATGCCCATCGCCCAGAGGGCCCCGGCCAGGACATGGAGCCCGACCTTCGGGTCGCCCTTCTCAAGGCGTTGCAGGGTGTCCGGGCTGACCAGCATGCGCTCGGCCAGGAGCTTTTGCGGGATGCGTCGACGCCGCCGCGCCGTGGCGAGGTCGCGACCCAACTGGCGGATGATCGCTTGAACGCGCGCCGGCGGCGCTGCGCTCGATGCCGAAGCTTTTGCCATCGAAAACCCGATATGACCGGGCTAAAGAAGGGCCTCTAAGGCAATTTCAGGGCATTTCACGGCTGTGCAAAACTCGACAGGCAGCGGAATTTATTGAACATAAATTTTCAGTGCTTTTCTTGCTTTTTCACAGAATTCTGTCGTCGGCGCCCCACTGGCGCCCCAGAAAATGCTAGCTTGGGAGGCGTTTGATTTGCAGCGCAGGCGCGAGGAGAGCGCGTTGTGGCCCGCCTTCCCCTTAGCACAGACCGTCAAATCGCGAGTCTGAAACCCGCCGACAAGGTCTATGAGATCGGGATCGGCGGCAGCCGGGGACTGGGGGTGCGTATCTTCCCGACGGGGCTGAGGCAGTTCGAATACCGGTATGTGGCGGCGAACGGGGCGAGGCGCCGTCTGTGCCTCGGCGCATATCCGGATTTGTCTCTAGCCGAGGCCCGATCAAAGGCTGCGGGATTGCGCATCGCGGTCGTCGACGGCGCCGATCCCGTCGCGGAAAAGACCGCCGCCCGTGAACGGGCGCGAACCGGAGAAACCCTCGACGAACTTGCCGAGGCCTATTGGCAGGCGGCGACGGTGGGACTCCATGGAGGCCGTCGGCGGCCGAAGCGGGCGGTGACCCTCAGCAACGAACGCCAGATGTGGCGGAATCACATTCAGCCCCGTCTGGGCGCGCGGCCGTTCACGGAAATCCGGCGTGCGGACGTCAAGGTCTTCATGCGGACCCTGGTGACCGAGAGCGGGCTTGCGGCCGCCAGCGTGGCGTCGATCGGCTCTGTCCTGCACGCCGTGCTGGGGTTCGCCGTGCTTGAGGAGCGGCTCGAAGCCAATCCCGCCTTGGGATTGGCCAGACCGCTGGCTCTCACCTCGCGCGAGCGCATGTTCGACGACGTAGCCCTCAGGACGCTGTGGGACGCAGCCTCCCTGGCGTCCGTGCCGCGAGCGCCGGACGAAAAGACGGCCGGCGTTCACGCGCGACTCGAGCCGTCCATAGGGTTGGCGATCCAGCTGTTGATGCTGACCTTGACTCGGCGCAACGAGGTCGCTGGTGCGCGGAAGACGGAGTTCGACCGGAAGACGGGGATCTGGACCATTCCGTCAGAACGGGCCAAGGCGAAACATCAGCACGTCGTCCCGCTGGGCGCGGACGCTCTCGAGGTGCTGGAGATCGCCTGGTCGCTGGATCCGGGCAGCCCCTACCTTTTTCCGTCCTTCCGATCTCCCGGCCAGCATATCGATCCCCACGCCATCACCCGGGCGTTTGCGCGGACGTGCACGCGCAGGAAACTGTCGGTGGGCTCGCCTCACGACGTCAGGCGGTCTGGAGCCACCACGCTGACGGGACGTTACGGCGTCAGCCGCTTCTTGGTCGGGCTGGTGCTGGGGCATACCCCGAACGAGGGCGCGGCGGTCACCAGCGTCTACGACCGACACACCTATGTGCCTGAGAAGCGGGCGGCTCTGGAAGTTTGGGCGACCCATCTGGTCCGGTCGGACAAGCCGACGGCGCCGTCGCAAACCGTTCCCCCTGAAACGGTCCACGGGCACGTCGACGAGGCCAAGGCGCGGGCGCTCGCCCTGTGTCGGACGGGAAAACTGCATGAAGCCGTCCTGTCGATCTGCATGGATCTCTCCCGCCATCCGAACACCGCCAGCTCGCACCTGGAAATTTTGGGCCGGGTCGGCCTCGAGCGCGCGACGGCGGGGTCGCGCGACCAGGTGGAGGACTGGATCGACGGATTCCGATAGCTGGCGCCTGCGCTCGGCGACAGGGCATGGCGGCCACGGACGAACAAGGCGCGTGGCGGGTGCGGAGTTGTGGCGACAGGCGCCTGTGGCCTCTGTTGAGCGAGGAGGATTGGGCGATCACGACGCCCCCGCCCAGGGCTATGGCAGGTCGGTCGACCCGCCGGACTGCGGCGCCCCCTTTGTAAGTTAGGACACGGGTTATGTGGTCGCGTGCGACCGCCATCGACTTGACGATGGCGTGGACCTCATCTCCTGCTTCCAGGCCCATTTTCTCAATGACGCGGCGTGTGATGCGGGCGAGGAATTCGGCACCGCCCATCTGGACATGGACGATCACGCCCGGCCCCGTGCCGGGGACGATGCCGGAGATTATCCTCGCGAGGATGTTCTGCGCTGAAAGTGGCTCCGTGGCTGCATCCAGCCGAGTCGACTTGGGGGGTAAATTTATCAAGGTATTTTAGGAGTGGTTCAGTGGCGCAGTGATACTGAAAACGTCAAGTAAAATGACAAAGTGTGAGGTCTCGATTGACCTACGACAGGATTACGATTGAGATTAATCAATCAGCACTCTAGCGAAGGAGATTGGCGGGCGGAGCGAGCGTGGGGCGCGCGACCTAGTTCGCCAGGATCAGAACTCATGCCCATGCGCGAATCGGACCTCGACCGGGTAAAGGCGTTGCCACTCCTTTCCCGGGCCTCGCCGGAAGTCTTCCGGGACGTCACCGCCGGCGCCTTCCTCCAGCGATTTCCGGCGGGCACAACCCTGCTGATGGAGGGCGACGCCGTCGACTTCCTTTATGTCCTGCTGGACGGGGCGGTCGAGCTCCAGGGCTCGTGGAAGGAGAAGGAGACGACCCTGGCGCTGCTGCGTCCGGTTTCCACCTTCATCTTGGCTGCGGTCGTCCTGGACGCGGACGCTCTTATGTCGGCGCGAACGCTGGAGCGCTCCGAAATCCTGATGTTGTCGGGCGAGGCCCTGCGTCGCACGATGCGACAGGACGCCGACTTCAGCTTCGCCGTGGCCCAGGAACTGTCCGGCTGTTACCGCGGCTTGGTCCGGGCCGTAAAGAACCAGAAGCTTCGCGGCGGCGTGGAGCGCCTGGCCAACTATCTGATTACCCAGCGGGTTCGTCAGGGAATGCGTGACCCGATCGTCCTGCCGCATGAGAAGCGGGTGCTGGCCTCGCTGCTCGGCATGTCTCCTGAGAATCTGTCGCGGGCCTTCGCCAACCTGTCCAGCTACGGGGTGGTCGTGCATGGCGCGGAGGTCAACCTGGGCCGTCCGGATGCTCTGGAGCGGTTGGCGCGTCCGCACCCGCTGATCGACAATCACATGCCGCCGCCGACGGGCGTCGTCGGCAAGGCGGAAATTGAGCGGTGGTCCACCCAAACAGGCCGCACCTGCGGTTCCGTTCTCGGTTGATCAGCCCCGAGCCGGGCCGGGTTCCGCAGGTCGCCTGACCGCGCAATGGCGAGGGGTGCTGCCAGGTAAATGCCAAAAAGATCTGCGGCAGAACCGGTCGGGGTTTCGCTAGGGTGTATGCGAAGTTCTGGGACCACACCTTATCTTGCAAGCGGTCAGGGAGAGGCATTGCCGCGTCTGACTCGAGGCGGCGATTGATGACGTTCCCTTTGAGGTGGAATGGAAGAGACGATGCGCTCAGACCGGACCTGCCTCCAAGCGGCGGTTTCGAGCGTCCGGTGTCAGGGTGCGGTCAGCTTCAAGGTCCAGAGCTCCGCCCGAACGGAGATCGATCATGTCAGCCTCGGCCACCCCCCCCGATCAGAACCATCAAGACCTGGGACCTCGGCGTGCGCCTGTTCCACTGGCTGCTCGTCACCTCGATCGCCTTGGCCTTCCTTTCGTCGGAAGAAGACAGCGTCCTTTCAGCCTGGCACGAGCCGGCCGGCTGGGTCGCGGCGGTGCTGATCGGCTTCCGGCTGATATGGGGCGTCGTCGGCGGCGAACATGCACGCTTCGCCAATCTGATCCGGCCGTCGCGGATGAAGACGCATGTCACTGGTCTATTCGCCGGGCGGGTTCACGCCTCGCTGGGGCACAATCCTCTTGGCGGTATCGCGGTTCTTGGCCTGCTCGCCTTGACGGCAGGAACGGTGTTCACCGGCATCACGGGCGGTGAGGACGTTCACGAGGTCATCGCCTGGACCCTCCTGGCGATGATCGCCCTGCATGTCGTCGCCGTTGTCGCCATGACGTTGCTGACCCGGGACAATCTGATCGGGGCGATGATCACGGGCCGGAAGAAGACGACCCATTTCCCCCATGCCCAAGACGCCGCGCCCCCGGCACGCCTCGCCGTACCGCTCGCGATGCTGGCCGTTGCCGGCTCTGGCTTTGCCGCGACGCGGATCGACCCCAACGCCTTCGCGCCCGGCACAAGAGCGGAGGCCGGGGAGTCGTCCGAAAGTGGTGACGCCGAGGCTCGGGAGAAGGAGCATGAGGAAGACGAGGACTGAGAAGGGGCGCAACGTTTTAATGGCTACAGGGACCGTGCCAAAGCCACGGCCAATCCCGGCCGTAAGGCCCACGGCGGCGGGTGCAACCCAGAACGTCACGGGCAGGACGGCTTCCAGATGCCCGCGGCTCCAGTCCTCGCGCCCCGTCCGCCCCGCATACCCAACCCGAGAAGCTCCGAGCCGGACGCGGGCGACGAGGTCGGCTTATGATCGGTCCTTGCCTGCACGCGGAAAGACCAAGATCAGTTCGGACCGGTCCGGGCGCGACTCAACCCGCCCGCCATGCGCCGCCATGATGCGTGAGACAATAGCGAGCCCCAGCCCTGCCCCGCTGCCGCTGGCATGGTCGCCCCGGCGGTACCGCTGACTGAGTTCGGCGAGGCGAGCGGGCGCGAGGCCGGGGCCGCCGTCGATCACCGAGAGCCGGGCCCCCGGGCCCGCGGTCACCGTGACGACGCCGCCGGCGGGCGTCACCCGCAGCCCGTTTTCGACCAGGTTGCGCAGCGCGGCCGCGATCGCCTCCCGTCGTCCTTCAACCGTGGCGGCGGGCTCCAACGCCAAGGCCAGTGATTTCCCCTCGTCGATCGCAAGGGAGGCGTATTGCGCGACGATCTCGGTGGCGGCCTCTCCCAGATTCACCGGGGCCGCAGTCGCCGGCGCCACCGCCTGGGCGTCCAGTTGGGCCAGCATCAGAAGCTGATCGACCAGACGCGACATGGCCGCGACGTCCCGCTTCAGCCGGCGCCCATCCTCGCTGTCCAGCCGGTCAAGCTCCAACGCCAGCACCGCCAGGGGCGTCCTCAGCTCATGGGCCACATCGGCGGCAAAGGCCTCCTGCCGGGTCGCGGCCTCGTCCAGTCGCGCCAGCAGGCCGTTGACGGCGTCCGCGAACCCCGTCGCCTCGGCGGGAAAATCCTCGACCTCGACCCGGAACCCCTTGTCCGCGGCCTGGGCGGCCTCGATCCGCGCGGCAGCGACCCCCAGGGGGCGCAGGGACGACCGGATGACCCAGAGCGCCGCCAGGGTCATGGGAGCTATCAGCACCAGAAGCGGTACGACCACATGATCAGCCACCTCGTTGGCGATGCCGACAAACTGGATCTCGTCCCGACGCGAGCGCGACAACAGGCCGTATTCGACCGCCACGAACAGCAGCAGGATGGTCCCGCCGATTATGCTCATCAGGGTGAAGCCCTGGACCAGCCGCTGGAATATGGAGGGTGGCCGGGTCATGCGGAGGCGTCCCGCATAAGATAGCCCAGACCCCGCACCGTATGCAGCCGCCCGACGCATCCGGCGTCGTCCAGCTTGCGCCGCAAGCGCGACACCGCGACCTCAACCGCATTCGGAGTGACCGGCTCGTTGAAGGCGTAAAGCGACTCCTCCAGCGCCCCGCGCGTGACGACCGAGCCGGCCCGGCGCATGAGCGTCTCCAGTAGATCCCCTTCACGGCGCGAGAGGTCGATCGGCGTGTCGCCACAGGTCGCCTGCCGGGACGCAACATCGAAAGCGAGGTCGCCCAGCGTCAGGACGGGACTGATGCGCTGACCGGGTCGACGCAGGATCGCACGGCAGCGCGCCGCCAGCTCCGACAGCTCGAAGGGCTTGACCAGGTAATCATCGGCTCCGGCATCCAGACCGGTAACCCGGTCCTCAAGCCCGCCGCGGGCCGTCAACACCAGGATCGGCGTCAGGTCCGCCGCCCGCCGCAGGGTCCGCACCCAGTCCAGCCCGTCGCCGTCCGGCAGCCCCAGATCGAGCAGGATCAGATCATAGGCCACGCTGGCGGCGGCCTCAGCCGCGCCCTCTAGGTCCCCCCGCCAGTCGACCGCGAAGCCGTCACGGCTGAGTCCCTCTCTGAGCAGCGCCCCTAGCCGCGTCGAGTCTTCAACGAGCAGGAGACGCATGGTCGATGTCCGTTCCCTTGCCGGCACGCTCCCGCCACCCTACAGGAGATAACCACGTTTTCCTGCATCGCCGACCTAACGGGTCGGACTGACAGTAGCCTGACGGCGGCCCGACACGGTCCGAACGATGCGAGGGGCCACAGAAAGACATACTGCTAAGTTCGTAGAGCTTTTACACGAGAGTGAGTCTGGAGCGCTTTCGTGCGGCTTGGCAGTTACGCCTGACGTCCATCCGACAGTGTGCAGACGTTGCGACGAACGTCCGCGTTCTTACGTTTGGACTCACCTGAAGGGACATTTGGATGCCTCAACCATGAGCGCGCCCCCTGTCGCCGATCCCGCTGAAGATTGGGTGGCCGAAATGGGTGCGCGTTGGCTGGCGCACATTGACACCTTCGAAGGCATGATCGCCCCGGTGGATCCCGCTCTCCTCGAAAAGGCCGGTCTGCGACCCGGCGAGCGCGTCGTCGATATCGGCTGCGGCGGCGGCACAACGACGATCGCCGCCGGTCGACTGGTCGGGCCCGACGGCGAGGCGCTCGGCCTGGACATCTCGGAGGCGCTGATTGCCCGCGCTATGGAGCGGGCCGCCAGCACCGGCGTCGCCAATGTCCGCTTCGAGTGTGCCGACGCCTCGGTCTATTCAGGCGACGACGCCAAGTTTGATCGGCTGATCTCCCGATTCGGCAGCATGTTCTTCCCTGACTCGTATGCGGCCTTCGCCAATCTGCACAGCCTGATCCGGCCGGGCGGGCGCATCGATCTCGCGGTCTGGGCGGCGCCGCGCGACAATCCCTGGATGTCGGCCATGATCGCGGTCGTTCGCCGCCATCTCGACCTGCCGCGTCCGGAGCCGCACGCACCCGGCCCGTTTGCCTTTAAGGACCCCGCCTACCTCCAGGATATCCTCGAGAGCGCCGGTTTCGACAAGGTCGGCTTCGACGTCTGGAGCGGGGACCTGCCGTTCGCGGCGCCGGGAGCCTCAAGCGCCGACGCCGTCACCTTTGCGCTGGAGGGCATGGCCTTCCGCGACAAGGTTGCGGCACTCGGTCCCCCGGCCCGGGACGCGCTCGCGCGTGATCTGGCCGATCTCTATCGAGGCTACGCGACCGGACAGGGCGTGATGATGCCCGCACGGGTCTGGCTCGTGCAGGCGACAGCCTGATCAAGCGGGACGACAAAATCGCCGTCCGATCTGCTGACCGGGCCCTCGTTGAAGGACGGTTGACCGACGAGTGCGGTCCAACTCAGGCTGCGGGTCCATCGCCGCGGATTTCCTCGTGCGTCCGCCCATCCCGGATGTGGTAGAGGCGTTTGAATGTGGGAATGATCTTCTCGTCATGAGTGACGATGATGATCGCTGTCCGGTAGCGGGCCGCCATGTCGTTCAGGATCTTGATTACGGCCAGCGCGC
Source organism: Brevundimonas sp. (assembly GCA_030693575.1). GTDB lineage: Bacteria > Pseudomonadota > Alphaproteobacteria > Caulobacterales > Caulobacteraceae > Brevundimonas. The sequence continues at coordinate 9,192 of JAUYAG010000044.1, forward strand.
GCTCGCCGTCGAGTGGAGCGGTCGGCTCGTCGGCGAGGATGACCGGCGGCTCACTCACCAGCGCGCGGGCTATGGCCACGCGTTGTTGTTCTCCACCGGAGAGTTGCGAGGGCATGGCCTTGGCGCGATGGACGACATCGAGGGCCGTAAGCAGCTTCTTCGCGCGGGCGCGGGCTTCGGCGTTGGCGACGCCGGCCAGCATCGGCAGCAGGGCGACATTGTCGGTGACGTCAAGGAAGGGGATCAGATAGGGGGCCTGGAAAACGAAGCCGATCCGGTCCCTCCTCAGCGCGCGCAGGTCCGGCGTTTTCCAGCCGTCGTCGTAGATGGTCTCCTCGCCGATCGTCATCCGCCCCGAGGTCGGCTCGATCACCGCGCCCAGGCATTTGAGCAGGGTGCTCTTGCCCGATCCCGAAGGGCCGATCAGGCCGACGACCTCGCCGGGCTCGACATACATGTCCACGCCTCGCAGGGCATGGACCGCAGTCTCGCCTGCGCCATAGGTCTTGACGAGGTTCTCGATGCGGATGCCGTCAGCCACCGATCGCCTCCGCAGGGTCGACCCGAAGGGCGGCGCGGATGGCGAGCAGGCTCGCGACCGCACAGATCACCATCACCGCCACGAAACCCCGCAGCGCGTCGCTCGACAACAACAGCACATATTTGGGAAAGATCGGCGCCCAGACCGTCGCGGCGATCTTGCCGACGACGAAGCCGATCAGACCGAGTCCGAGGGCCTGCTGCAGGATCATGAATGAGATGGTTCGGTTGCGCGTGCCGATCAGCTTCAGCACCGCGATTTCCCGGATCTTGCCCATCGTCAGCGTGTAGATGATGAAGGCGACGATCGCCGCGCTGACGATGGCGAGGATGACCAGGAACATGCCGATCTGGCGCGCTGAAGTGGCGATCAGTTTTTCGACCAGGATCAGTTCCATCTCGGCCCTGGTATAGACGGTCAGCCGTTGCCAGCGCCGTATGGCGACGGCCGCCTGATCAGGGCTGTAGCCCGGCTCGACCTGCACCAGAACCGCGTTCACATAGGGGTTGTTGGCCTGTGAAGCGGTCACGGCCTCGACCACGCCGGGATTGCCCGGCGGGTTGAGCGCCGGGCTCTGGGCCGTGCGCGCGCGCTGGCGGACGATCGCGTCGCTGTCCTTCTGGAACTGGGCCTGCTGGGCGTCCTTCAGGGGGATGAACAGCATGGGATCGCCGCCCGACGACACCATGCGACTTGTCAGCCCCACAATCGTGTAGCGATTGCGCCGCACCTGGACGACGTCGCCTAAGCGAAATCCGGTCTTCACATCGGCGACCGCCTCATAGTGGGCGCGCACGATCTGACGCCCGGCGACGAGATACGGTGGCTGGCCTGGCTCGCCGGGCGCGGCGGTGTCGGCGCCGACCACCATGACCCGGACATCGCTTCCGGCATGGTCGATCTGCATGGTCAGATAGGTAACGTTGGCCGCCCGCGCGACCCCGCGCATGGTGCGTATCGACCGGTCTATATCGTCGGGGATGCTCGAGGGTTCGGCATAGGGACCGAGCGTGTCTTTCTGCACCACCCAGAGGTCCGCCCCACTGTTGTCCAGCATCGCCTGCGCGTCATCAACCATGCCGCGATAGACGCCGGCCATGGTCAGGGTGACGCCGATGAGCAGCCCCAAGCCGATGCCTGTGAAAACGAACTTGCCCCAGTCATGAAGGATGTCACGCCCGGCCAGGCTGATCATCGCCGGCCCCCGGCGAGCGCATCGACGATTCGGATTCGGGTGCGGGCGGTCAGGCCGCGCTGGCTGTAGGCCACAACCCGCTCGCCCGGTTCCAGGCCGCTCAACACCTGGACCCGGCCCTCGAGATC
>JAUYAG010000068.1 GCA_030693575.1 Brevundimonas sp.
GGCGGTTGTAGCGGTCGCGATCGCCGGCGGTGACGATGCTGCGCCAGTCACGCAGGGCGACCGGCCCGCCGGACCCGCCGGGCGGCGGAGGCGGCGGAGGCGGCGTGGAGGCGCAGGCGGCGAGGACGAGGCTCGCCAGCACAATCAGGGCCGAGGGCCGGGACAGGCGGGACATGGGCGCTCCGGAACAGGTCTGGCAGGTGTTGGGCCAGTCATGCGCCGTCGCGTCAAGCGGCCTCGCGTCGTGGGCGCCGGTCAGTCCTCGGCGGCGGGAGCCTCGACCTTGCGGCGTGGCGCGCGGCGCTTGGGCGCGGCGGCTTCTTCCGTCGCTTCGACGGCTTCCGGCGCGGTGGGCGCCGCGGGCGTGGGGGTGGGGGCGGTCGAACGGGTCAGGAAGCCCGGCAGCGCCGAACCAATCCCGTCCTCGGTGGCCACGCCGGCGTCACGGCGCGGCTTGCGCTCGGGGCGTTCGGCGCGGGCCGGGCGCTCGGCGCGTTCGGGACGTTCGGCGCGACCCTCGGGTGCAGGCTCGGCGGTTTCGGCCGGAGGGGCGTCGCCCTCGGCGCGGGGCTCGCCGCCCTCGCGTTCGAAGCGGGCGCTGCGTTCCAGCTGGCGGCGCTCCCAGCGTTCGCGGCGGGTCTCGCGGCGGCTGCCGTCGGGGTTGAAGCCACCCTCGCCTTCGGGGCGGGGCTCACGGGGTTCGCGCGGCTCGCGCTCCTGACGGGGCTGGTCGTCGCGGTCGCGCCATTCGCGGCGGGGCTGTTCGCCCGGGCGCTCGTTCTGGCGGTCATTGGGCCGGTCGTTCGAGCGGTCGTTCTGGCGTTCCTCGGCTTCGCGCTGGCGGGCCTCGATCTGGGCGAGGCGGTCGGCCTCGACCTTTTCGGCGGCCATGATGGCGGCGGCCTGGGCGCCGGTCTCGTCCTCGAAATCGATGTCGAAGCCCTGTCCGGCCAGTTCGCGCTGGGCGATCTCGGAGACCGGACGCGACGGCTGAAGCGCGCGCAGGACGCGGAAATAGTGTTCGGCGTGCTGGGTGTAGTTCTCGGCCAGGACGCGGTCGCCGGCGGCCGAGGCGTCGCGCGCCAGCTGCATGTAGCGCTCATAGACGGTCTGGGCATTGCCGCGGACCTTGATGTTCTCGGGGCCTTGCGAGTCCCACGAACGGTTCGGATTGGTGGCATTGGCGTTGTTATTGCCGCTGCCGCCGCCGGGCTTTCTGTTGCGTCCGCGCTGACGCTTCATGCCCTTGAAATCTCTCATCGGACGCTACCGTGCTTTTTATGAGGGACCGCCCGACACGTCATGCGCCTGGGTCTGTCCGTGTCGTCGTTCCGTCTCGCGCGAGGCCAATCCCCGCTGACGATGTGATCGGAAATCCGTTGTCGGCCCCGTGGTCCGCCGGGCGACTGGCCCGACCGTCACTGTCCCGGGCGCGCGTGGATGGGCCTGAAGCGGTCCAAGGCGTGCGTTTTGGGTGGGAGACAGGCGAAGACTTAGCGCGGCGTGAGGCCGTTTCCAAGGGGTTTGTTTGGAGCCGCCTACATCTTCGGAATGGGGTTCGTCCTCGGGTCCGGGCCGTTGGTGATGACGCGGTCGCGGTCGGACAGGTCCTTGACGATGATGACGTGGTCGAAGCCCGCGGCCTCGAACAGGGCCTTGACCTGCGGGCCCTGGTCCCAGCCGATCTCGACGGCGAAGATGCCTTCGGGGCGAAGGATGCGGCGGATTTCAGGGGCCAGTTCGCGATAGGCGACGAGGCCGTCGGGGCCGCCGTCCAGCGCCAGAAGCGGGTCGTGGTCGCGGACCTCGGGGTCGAGGCCGGGGATGTCGCCGGACGGGATGTAGGGCGGGTTGGAGACGACGAGGTCGAAGCTGGCGTCGCCGAAACCGGCGGCCCATTCGGTGCGCAGGAAGGTGGCGCGGTTGTCGAGCTCGAGGTTGGTGGCGTTCTCTTTCGCGACGGCCAGGGCCTCGAAGGAGATGTCGGTGCCGACGCCGCGGGCGCCGGATCGCTCGGCCAGGGTGGCCAGCAGGATGGCGCCGGAGCCGGTGCCCAGGTCGATCATCTCGAAGGCCCTGTGCGGCGGGAAGGCGAGCATGACCACGTCGAGGATGGCCTCGGTGTCCGGGCGGGGGCTGAGCACGTCGGGGGTGACGTTCAGCATGATCTTCCAGAAGCCCTTCTTGCCGAGGATGCGCGAGACCGGCTCGCGGCGCAGGCGGCGTTCGACGAAGGCGTCGAGGGCGGCCTGCTGGTCGGAGGTCACGACGCGATAGGGGTCGGTCAGGATGTCGGTCCGGCTCGCGCCGGTGGCGACCTCGAGCAGCAGGCGGGCGTCGATCGAGGGGCTGTCGATGCGACCGGCCTTGAGCGTGGCGGTCGCGGCCTTCCAGGCGCTGACGAGGGTCGGGGCGGAGCGGGATTCGGTCATCCGCTGGCATTGGCGCGGCTTTGCGGGGATATCAAGCATGGCGGCGCCGGAACGCGCCCCGGTGGCAGCCGTTGGGGCCGGGATGAAGAGACAGTCGGGCGACAAGGGCGGGCTCGGGCCGTGGACCGTGATGGGGGCCATCGCCGGCGGGCTGGCGGCCGGGGCCGGGGCGGCACACCTGTTGTATTCACGCGGGCACAAATTCGGGCTTGAGCTGCGCAAGGAGCGGCCTGAGCCCCTGCCCCCGCGACCGCCGACGCCTGAGGAGATCGACGCCAGGGAACCCGGCCGCGGGCGGCTGGCGCAGCGGCCCGAGCATATTCCGCACAAGGGCTGGACCGACATCTTCTGGCGGCTGGGCGTGTCCTATTTCGGCGACCGGATCGGCTTCCTCTCCGGCGGCGTGACCTTCTTCGTCATGCTGTCCCTGTTCCCGACGCTGGCGGCCTTCGTCACCCTCTATGGCCTGTTCGCGGACCCGGCGGACGCCTGGTCCCGGCTGCAGTTCCTGTATTCCTTCCTGCCCTCGGGCGTGGCCCAGTTCCTCGGCGCCGAGATGCAGCGGCTGGCGGAGAACACCACCACCACCCTGACCTTCACCCTGGTCTGGACCCTGGCCCTGTCGCTGTGGACCGCCAATGGGGCGATCAAGGTGCTCTTCTATGGACTGAACGTCGCCTATCACGAGGTCGAGCGGCGCAATATCGTCCGCTACAACCTGATGTGCATGGGCTTCACCGTGTCCGGCCTGCTGGCGGTGCTGGTGTCCGCGGGCCTCGTGGTGGGCGTGCCGGTGGTTCTGGGCGTGCTCGGCCTCGCCGATGAATGGGCCCATCTGGCGCCGCTGCGCTGGCCGGTGCTGCTTCTCGTCTACGTCGCGATCCTGACGGTCATCTATCGCCATGGACCGTGCCGACAGAAGGCGCGGCTGCGCTGGCTGACACCCGGCGCCATCTTCGCCGCCCTGCTGAGCCTGGCCCTGTCGCTGATCTTCAGCTGGTATCTGCAGACCTTCGTGCGCACGGCCTACTACGGCCCGCTGGCGGCGATGATGGGCTTCCTGCTGTGGACCTGGCTGACGGTACAGATCGTGCTGATGGGCGCCGAACTGAACGCCGAGATCGAGCACCAGACGGCGATGGACACCACCACCGGCGAGGCGCGCGCGATCGGCGAGCGCGGGGCGGTCATGGCCGACAGCGTCGGGCCCAGGCGCGGGTCGCCGGCGGCGCTGGCGTTCACACTGAAGCACGCGGAGGCGCTGTCGGATCGGCTGCTGCGGCGGAGAATCAGGAAGGGATGAGGACGCGGCCTTCTCCCTCCCCCGCCGGGGGAGGGATGTCGGCGCGCAGCGACGACAGGGTGGGAGGGGCCAGGCGACGCGAGCACCGGCTCTCCCCTCGCCGAACCGCCCCCACCCGGTCGCTACGCGACCACCCTCCCCCGGAGGGGGAGGGAGAAGAACTGGTGGTGCCTCAGCTGAACTCCGCCTCCAGATCGGCCAGGCGCGCGGCCTGATCTTCCGCGATCAGGGCGTTCAGCAACGGGTCGATGTCGCCCTCGAGGATCTGCGGCAGGCTGTGCAGGGTCAGGCCGATGCGGTGGTCGGTGACGCGGCCTTGCGGGAAGTTGTAGGTGCGGATGCGTTCCGAGCGGTCGCCGGAGCCGACCTGGGATTTGCGGGCATCCGAGCGGGCGTTGTCCTTGGCCTGCCGCTGCATGTCATAGAGGCGGACGCGCAGGTTCTTCATCGCCTTGTCGCGGTTCACGTGCTGCGACTTCTCCGAGGAGGTCACCACGATCCCGGACGGGAAGTGGGTGATGCGCACGGCGGAGTCGGTCTTGTTGACGTGCTGGCCGCCCGAGCCGGAGGCGCGGAAGGTGTCGATGCGGATGTCCTTGTCCTGGATGTCGATCTCGACGTCCTCGACCTCGGGCAGGACAGCGACGGTGGCGGCCGAGGTGTGGATGCGGCCGCCGGCCTCGGTGGTCGGGACGCGCTGGACGCGGTGGACGCCGCTTTCGAACTTCAGCCGGCCGAAGACGCCGTCGCCGGTGACCGTGGCGATGATCTCCTTGTAGCCGCCGGCGTCGCCCTCGGTGGCCGAATCCAGCTCGACCTTCCAGCCGCGGGTCGAGGCGTAGCGGGAGTACATGCGGAACAGGTCGCCCGCGAACAGGGCCGCCTCGTCGCCGCCGGTGCCGGCGCGGACTTCGAGCACGGCCGAGGCGTTCTCGTCGGCGTCGCGCGGAGCCAGCAGGAGGGCGACGTCGCGCTCCATGTCCGGCAGGGTGTCCTTGAGGGTCTGCAGCTCGTCGGCGGCCATTTCGGCCATTTCCGGATCGGCGGCCATGGCCTCCAGATCGGCCATCTCGGCCCGTGTCTTCGCCAGCGCCATGACGGCGTCGGCGATGGGCTTCATCTCCGCATGCTCTTTCGAGAGGCGCACGATCTCCTGACCGTCACTGGCCGCGCCCATCCGCGCCTCCACCTGGTGGAAGCGGTCGAGCACCTGATCGAGCCGGGCCTGGGGCAGTCGCAAGGGGGAAGCGCCTCTTCAAAACGGGAGGCGGTGTTTACTCCGATGGACGCCGCCCTGTCGATGCGGCGCGGCGATGGCGTGATCGTGACCCGGCGTCACAAGGCTGTCAGGCCGGTTTCGCCAGCGCGGTCGGGACCCCAGCTTCGCCCCGGACCTGGAGGGCGCATGTTTGACGGAACGCTGAAGACCACGCTGGACGAAGGGGCCGAACTGGCCCAGCTGAGAGCTTTGTACGACGGGCTTCTTGCGCCCTCGCCCGCGGAGATTTCCGATGAGGCACGCATCGATCTGGATGCCATGGCGCGGATCTTCGACCTCGACGCCGACCGGCCGCCGGCCGGGGTGTGGCGCGACCTGCGCGCGGTGCTGACGCGACAGGCGGTCCCGCTGCAAGCCGGGGAAGATGACCAGGCGCCGACCACGCCGCCGCTGACGATCATGGTGGTCGAGGATGATCCGGTCACGGCCGCGGACCTGATGGATGTGCTGGTCGAGGCGGGGCACGGCGTCGTGGGCCCGTTTTCGGACCCGGCGGCGGCCATCACGGCGGCGGGCCTGCATGGGATCGACCTTGCGCTGGTCGATATCAACCTGGTCGGCGACGGAGACGGCGTGGCCCTGGCGCGGGCGCTGAAGGACACCTGGGGCGTGCCGGTGATGTTCCTGTCCGGCGACGTGGCCGCCGCGGCGCGCCATGCGCGGCTGGCGACGGCCCTCGTGCTCAAGCCCTACGGTCGCCGGGACGTGCTGGCGGCGATCGCGCGGGCGGTCGACAGCGGCGCCGTGGCGGCCTGACCCCGCAACCAATGTTCGGGCGAGGCTTTGCTTTCGGCGAGCCTTGCTGTTTCAGATCGACTGAATGGAAACCTTCCTGCTGTTCTTCGTGGTCGGCGCCCTGGCCCAGTCGGTCGATGGGGCGCTGGGCATGGCCTATGGGGTGATTTCGTCATCCGTCCTGCTGGCCTTCGGCGTCCCGCCCGCCATGGCCTCGGCCAGCGTGCACGGGGCGGAGGTCTTCACCACCGCCGCCTCGGCGGGCAGCCACGTCTGGCACAGGAATGTGGACTGGCGGCTGTTGCGGCCGCTGGCGCTGGCGGGGGTGATCGGCGGCTGCTTCGGAGCCTATGTCCTGACCGGGATCGACGGCGACGTGATCAAGCCGTTCATCGTCGCCTATCTGGCGGTGATCGGCGGCTACATCGTGTGGCGGGCCGGTCATGACATCCAGCCGCGCCGGCTGCCGTCATGGATGATGGCCCCGACGGGGGCGGTCGGCGGCTTTCTCGACGCGATCGGCGGCGGCGGCTGGGGACCGACGGTGTCATCGACCCTGGTGGCCGCGGGACAGGAGCCGCGCCGGGCGATCGGGACGGTCAATACGGCCGAGTTCTTTCTGACCGTAGCCATCAGCGCGACCTTCGTCTGGGCCCTGGTCACGGGACACTGGGAGGAGGCGGGCGCGCTGGAGCATCATGCGGCGGCCGTCGGCGGCCTGGTGGCGGGCGGCCTGCTGGCGGCACCGTTCGCGGGCGTGATCGCCAAACGGGTGCCGCGGAAGGTGCTGACCTATGCGGTCGGGGTGCTGCTGCTGGCGCTTGCGGCGTTCCAGGGGCTGCAGCTGATGGGTGTGCTGGGGTGAAACGACAGGGGCGGGACCGGCCTGCGCCTGCCCCGCCCTCATCGTCGGATTTTACTGGCCCGCCGGGAACTGTGCTCGATCCTGACCATACGTGGTCGGGAGGTAGGGACCGGCAGGCAATCCATGGCCAGGCATAGAGGAAGCGAGAAGGTTAGCCTGCTGCGTAAGGGGAATGTAATTAGGGGCCCCCTTTTCAATCGCGGAAACGATCGCTTGAACCAGCAGGTCAGCAAGCGGGTTGCCCGAATTTGAGGCTTGGGGCGAATAGGTCAGCGATTGAGTGTCGCGCCAGAGCTCTTCGCCGGTCTTACAGCTCTTCAAAACGTAGTCGAACTGCACGTTCGTCGACGTCGAAATCACAATGTACTGGCTGTCCCACCGCTGAATCTCAACGAACAAGACTGCATCACATCCAAACAGCGATCCGAGACGCGAAGCGTCAGCGGAATGGACAAGCCCAGCGTCAGACAGCCCTTGGTCTTCGAGAACACGCTTCACCATGTAGGCCGGGTAGACGTAGTAACCACGCTCTGCGAAGGGGCGAGAGACCGTGGAAACGAAGAAGTCAGCCGCAGTGACAGAAGCTGTGTTGTTCAGCGCAGGCACCACAAGGATGCTCCGCGGGCTCTCACTGTAGAACGTCGAGTAGTTTTTCGGCGTCGGCGCCGTGACGCAGGCAGTCAAAAATAAGGCACCTACAGTTAGACTCACGAGAGTCCTGATGTTCTTGACGATGCTCATCGACTTGTTCCTACGGCTTCAACGGAGCGCAACCGAGTGATCACCCCATCCATGAACCGCTGAGATTCCGGAAACAGACGCTTCTCGGCTTCAAAATACTGGATCGCCTCTGCTGTCCGCCCCTCCTCCATGTAGAGGTAGCCCAGTTCGGCGTTCAGACCCGGCGCGACCCGGTTAGAGGCCTCCCCGTTTCGGAGAGCGGCTATCAGTGAATTTCTATAGGCTTCCTTGGCCTCGGGGGTCTTGGAGTAAGCGTACAGAGTATTCTCATACGTTCCCCACTCGAATCGCGATGCTGGCGCACAGGCGGACACCGCAAGCACAGCCCCGATCAACAACAGTCTACCGATGGTTCTCATCGTACGCGCACCTCATATTTCGCGCCTGCCGACAGGACGACAACCTGTCTGGAGACGACCTCACCACCAGCGGAGACAATCTCAACTTCATGCCGTCCCGGCTCGAGAGGCGCGACATGGCGATTGTCAGCGAATGAAATCGCTGGACCCAAGACCGTGCCAGCGACACGGATTTGCGCTCCTGCAGGAGCACCGGAAATCCAAATCCCGGCATCCGCTGCTCCTTGGCTGACGGACGATGTCGGGTAAGAGGCACACCCCGCCAGGACCATCGTCACCGCGACCGTAAGTATCTTTGGCAGGCGCATCAGCGAATCTCCATGACGCGAAGGCGTTGCAGGTTCTGGCCCTCCAGTGAGCCCGAAGTGATCGAAGTGATCGATCCTTCAGTCTCAGCGCTGTCACCGAACGAACTGTCGACACGGATACGAGCGACGGGAGCCCCAGGAAGAGTGATTGGCAAACCGGTTTGACCACTGATCACGACATCACCCGCAGTCTCGACAACAAACTCGGTACCCGGTCGAATACCCTGCGAGACTCCACCGGTGATGAAGACGCGAGAACCATCGACACGCAGGACATCCGTAAACCATGCGCGCTCCTCGAGGCGCCGGATGACATTGGTCATTGTGTCAGCTATCGCCGCGGCAATTGCGCGGTCGTTCAGGGTCGAATCGTATCCTGCTCGCGAACCAAATCCGGCGACTTCGCTCACTTCGGTAGACGCCTCGCCCGTTCCCGAGGTTGTGAAGAAAACGTGCCCGCTTCGGATATCGACCAATCGAATCTCCACAGTGGCAGCAACAGTTTGGCGGCGGCGAGAGTTGAGAAAGCCAGCTTGGCCTTCATTGCGCCGCCCCAATTGGGTGACCGAACCAACCACCAAAGCGTCAACACCGCTCAGAGTCGCGCCTTCGATGTCCGAGATGGTCCTTTCTCTCGTGATGGCATCCAGATCCTGGCGCTCGAACACAATGAATTTTTCAGAGCCGACCAACGCATTGGTCAGCATGTCAGCGGCTTGGGTCGCAATCGGATCCGCCTCACCCGGCAACAACAGGGCTCTGCCGTAGCTGGTGCTGTTGCTGAATCGCCCTACGGCAATGCGCCTTCTCAACGTCGGCACTTGCTCTTGCGGATTTGAGAAAGCCGCTTCAAACGCGACGCTCGGCAATGCCGGCAGTTCAGCGGAAGCTGGCACAGCAAGGGCCAGGGCGCCCGCCAAGGCACCCAAACCAAACAAAAATTTCATAATGCCCCCTAGCTCCTTAGAGCTAGTCGCACACGTGAGGGGTATCAGCAAGCTGCCTCAACTAGGCCGCGTGTCCGCAAAGCTCGGCCGGGCCTCCAGCGCGGCCTGCAGGGCGACCAGTCCGGGCCGGCCCGTCGCCAGGTCGAAGTCGGGATGGCGGAAGCCGATCCAGGTCACGGCGATGCCGGCGGTGATGACGCCCATGTCCAGCCGGTCTGCATCCGGGCGGGCGGCCTCGAGCGCGTCGAGGGCGCGGGCCATGTTTTCGGTCCAGCGGGCGATCCAGGTCGGCGAGCGCTCGGCCTCGGGGCGACGCAGCTCCAGCAGCAATTTGACGCCCATCTCCAGCGCCTGGTTTCCCAGGGTTTCGAGCCGGCGCACGCGCAGCCGGTCGGCGCCGTCGGCCGGCAGCAGGCGCGGGCCATGGCCGAGGGCGTCGAGGTATTCGCAGATCACCGGGCTGTCGTTGAGCGGCAGGCCGTCGTCCGCGATCAGGGTCGGGACCTGGACCACCGGGTTGGAGGCCAGCAGTTCCGGAGCGTTCGCGTACGGGTCGACCGCGATCTCCTCGAGGCGGTCGATCAATCCCTTCTCCCGGGCCACGATCCGGCATTTGCGGGCGAAGGGAGACGGGGCGGTGATGTAGAGTTTCATGCTCACTCGGGGGCTTTGGTGTTTGTCCGTCCGTGATAGGACAGCCCGGTCCCGCATGCGAGCGGCAGCAGGTCACAGCCGTCGGATCAGGGATATTGCTGGCGCGAGTGAAGAACCCTCAGAATGTGGATCGCGTCCTCGCGTACAACATAGACATAGATGTAGTTCGGGTGGACCACGGCCTCCCGCGTGCCCGGCTCGCGACCTTCCCGATGCAGATGGGGATGGGCCGGCAGTTTCCCGACGCTGGCCCGGATCAGGTTGTTGATCCGGGCAGCCCCGGATGGACTGCGGTGGCGGATGAAGTCGAGAATAACCCCCAGGTCATAGCGGGCGCGACGGGTCCAGATGACCGGCGGCATCAGGCTTCGGGCTTGGCCTTACCGTCGATGATGGCCTGCATTTCAGCCATGACCTGCTCGTGGGGTATGCCGGGCCGCGGGTCGTCCAGTGCTTCCCGCACCTTGGCCCGGAACCAGACGTCGTAGGCTTCGGCCTCTTCCGTTGAGGCGAACCCGGATTCCATGGGGTCGAGCGAGGGCATGGGTGGAATATGCGCCCCGCTCCGGAGCGTCGCAAGCCGCTGCTACCCTACGGCGACCAGCGGTGATGTTTCTACCGCTCGCGCCGCGTCCAGCTCGGCGGCCCTGGCTTCGACCAGTTCGACGATGTGGTCGATCATGCCGTCGTTGTGCTGTTTGTGGGCCATCCTGCCGTTGACATAGACCATGCCCGAGCCGGCCCCGCCGCCCGTGAAGCCGACGTCCGTGTACAGGGCTTCGCCCGGTCCGTTGACGACACAGCCGATGATCGACAGCGACATGGGCGTGGTCACATGGGCCAGCCGCTCTTCGAGGATGCCGACGGTCTCGATGACGTTGAAGCCCTGACGCGCGCAGGAGGGGCAGGCGATGATGTTGACCCCGCGGTGCCGCAGGCCGAGCGACTTGAGGATGTCGAACCCGACCTTGATCTCCTCGACGGGGTCCGCGGCGAGACTGACGCGGATGGTGTCGCCGATGCCCGACCAGAGCATATTGCCGAGGCCGATGGACGACTTGATCGTGCCCGAGCGCAAGGGACCGGCCTCGGTGACGCCGAGGTGCAGGGGGCAGTCGATGGCCTCGGCCAGCTGCTGGTAGGCGGCGACGGTCAGGAAGGGGTCCGACGCCTTCACCGAGATCTTGAACTCGTGGAAGTCGTGATCCTGCAGGATGCGGGCGTGGTTGAGCGCGCTTTCGACCATGGCCTCGGGGCAGGGCTCGCCGTATTTCTCGAGCAGCTCCTTCTCCAGCGAGCCGGCGTTGACGCCGATCCGCATGGAGCAGCCGTGGTCGCGGGCGGCCTGGATGACGTCGCGGACCCGGTCGGCCGAGCCGATGTTGCCGGGATTGATACGCAGGCAGGCGGCGCCGGCCTCGGCGGCCTCGATGCCGCGCTTGTAGTGAAAATGGATGTCGGCGACGAGCGGGACGCGGGACTCGCGGGCGATGGTCCGGAAGGCGGCCGTCGAGGCCTCATCGGGGCAGGAGACGCGGACGATGTCGGCGCCGGCCTCTTCCAGCTGGCGGATCTGCTCCAGGGTGGCCGCGGCGTCCGACGTCGGCGTATTGGTCATCGACTGGACGCTGATCGGCGCGTCACCGCCCACGGGCACATTCCCCACCATGATCTGGCGGCTCTTGCGGCGCTCGATGTGGCGCCACGGGCGGACGTGGGAAAGGTCAGAGCTCATGCGACCGCAACATAGGCGTTCGATTGCGGCATGGCCACGACGGCAGACTGCCGCAATCAGCCGGCGGTCGTGGTGGCCATCGCCGTCTGGACCGTGGCCGCACGGGCCTGGGCCTCGGCCTGGGCGGCCTGGGTCCGGGCCGCGACCTCGGCGGCGGCCTGACGGGCCAGGGCCTGGGCGCGGGTGTTCAGCTGGCTGAGCGGCGTCTGCTCGGCCGTCAGCGTGCCGCCATGCTCGCCGTTCAGATAGACGTCGAAGTCCGAGAAGTGGCTGGAGACGTCCACAACGGCAGCGACCCCGGGTGGCGCGCGCCAGGCGTCGCCGGCGGCCAGCTGGCGGGCGAACAGCACCCGGCCGTCGGCCATGCGGACCACCAGACTGGCGGCCTTGCGGGCCTGGATGACCACCTGGGAGGCGTTGGCCGAGGCGCCGTAGATGGCGCCGCGGGGGTTGAAGGCCCGCTGCACCGGCGGCGCGCCGGCGGTGGCGGCGGCGATGGCTTCGGGCGAGGCCGGATCAATGCCGGTCAGCTCGGCCTCGAGGCCGGGCGTGATGTAGAGGGCCGGAATGGTCTGGTCGGGCGGGGCCGGCCGCGGCGCGGTCAGGCTGAGGGCGGCGGGCTGGCCGGGCACGGCGCCCAGGGTCCAGCTTTCGGGAATGGCGGTCAGGTCGGACGGCTGGGGGGCGCGCATCAGGCTGACGCGCTGGAAGACGTTCCAGCCGACCACGGCGAGGACCAGGGCCATGCCGGCGGCGATCAGGCGGGGCGAATAGCGACGCACCTCCTCGAAGGCGACCCCGACCGGCGCCTGGAGCGGCACCGAGGGATCGGGGCTTTCGCGCTTGAACCGCTCGACCGCGAGCTGTTCATCGAGACCGAGAGCGCCGGCGTAGGCGCGGACATAGCCGATCGAGAAGACGCGGTTGGGCAGGGTCGAGAAGTCGTTCTGCTCCAGCGCGGTCAGATAGCGCGACGGCACGCGGGTCAGGCTGGACAGTTCAGCGAGGGAGCGGCCGGAGTGTTCGCGGGCGATGCGCAGACCATCGCCGAGAGTCGGAGCGTCTGTGACGGAAGGAACGACGTCCTTCCAGTCTGGATGAGCCCTGAGCTCCTGGGAGATGCCCCCCGTATCCAGCGCCATTACGCCTGACCCCACACTCTGCGCGCGCGAGGGTTCCTCACGCATCGCCATACTCGAACTCGTGGCCTGTATCATATCGGGATGACAGCCCGGACCTGCCCCCGCAGACCACCACGTTCCGGCTTGTGGATAACTCATTAGAGCCGCCCGATCAACGATTTGTTAGGCATCCCGGCGTGTCGGACCGGGACGGTTCAGATCGTGACGTTCAACTTCCGGGCCAGCGATTCCAGCTCGCCCCGGATCGAGCCGGCGGAGGAGCCGAGCAGGTTGGCCATGCCCCGCCGGGCGGCGGTCAGATCGGCCGACAGGATCATCCGCTTGACCGGCCCCACGCCGCCGGCAGGGGCCGACAGCCGGGTGAAGCCCAGCGTCAGCAGGGCGAAAGCCTCGAGCGGGCGGCCGGCCATTTCGCCGCACACCGAGACGGGCGTTCCGGTGTCGGCGCATTTCTTCTGGATCTCGGCCAGGGCGCGCAGGGCCGGCGGAGAGAGCGGGTCGTAGCGGTCGGAGACCAGGGGGTTCGTGCGGTCGGCGGCGAACATGTACTGGAACAGGTCGTTGGTCCCGACCGAGACGAAGTCCGTCAGCGGCAGCAGCGCGTCGAGGTGCCAGAGCAGCGACGGGCATTCGATCATGGCCCCGACACGCAGCAGGGCCGGAAGCGCCCTGCCCCGGCGTTTGGCCCAGGCGCATTCGACATCGACCAGTTCGCGGGCGGCCCGGAATTCATCGACCGTGGCGATCATCGGGAACATGACCCGCAGTTCGCGGCCCGCAGCGGCGGACAGCAGGGC
>JAUYAG010000141.1 GCA_030693575.1 Brevundimonas sp.
CCCTCGGCGATGTCCATGGCCACCTCGCGCAGGGCCTCGTCGGAATTGGCATGGTCCATCTGATAGGTCTTCTTGTCGCCGGTCAGGGCCTTGGCCGAGCCGACCGCGTCGCGATAGGGCCCGTAGAAGGCCGAGGCGTACTTCGCGGCGTAGGACAGGATCAGGACGTCGTGGAAGGCGTTGGCCTCCAGCGCCTCGCGGATGGCCTGGACCCGGCCGTCCATCATGTCCGAGGGGGCGACCACATCGGCGCCGGCGTGGGCGTGGATGAAGGCCTGTTCGGCCAGCCGCTCGAGGCTGGCGTCATTGAGGATGCGGCCGTTCTCGACCACGCCGTCGTGACCGTGGTCGGTGTAGCAATCGAGGGCGACATCAGTGATGACGCCGATCTCCGGGGCCGCGTCCTTGATGGCCCTGATGCAGGCGGGGATCAGGCCGTCGGGGTCGGTCGCGCCGGTGCCGACCGCGTCCTTGATCGCCCCGTCGACATTGGGGAACAGGGCCACGGCGGGGATGCCCAGATCGCGCGCCTCGACGGCGGCCGCGGCGGCGGCCCTCGGCGACAGGCGGAAGACGCCCGGCATGGAGGCGACCGCAATGCGGTCCTCGGCACCGTCGTGGACGATCAGGGGCCAGACGAGGTCGGCCGGGGTCAGCACCGTCTCGGCGACCAGCCGTCGTACCCACGGGCTGCTGCGCAGGCGGCGGGGGCGGGCATAGGGGAAGGCGGCGGGGGCGAACGGCTGGGTCATGCAGGGGTCATAGGCGGGATGGAGGTCGGGGAAAACAGGCTGCGAAGCGATTGACCTGCCCGCAGCGGCCGGTTCCGAAGTGAAATACGCGGCGCGAGCCGTAAGAAGAACGCTCCGCGTCCGTCCGGAAAATACCGTTCACACCGTTCACACCGTTCACACCGTTCGCTTCGTGCGCCACTGCACCGGCTGACGGCGAACAGGCTGGCACGTCGCTGCGTCAGAATCGGACGTTGGGTTGTGGGTGACGCCGCGCGAGCGGTTGGCTAGAAGCACGGCGAACGGTCCGGCAGAGGCCGCCGACGCGACGGGAGCTTTCATGGACTTCGCCCTCAACGACGACCAGCGCGCCATCCAGGACGCGGCCCGGCAGTTCGCCGAGGCCGAGCTGGCCCCGCACAGCGCCGAATGGGACGAGACCAAACATTTCCCCGTCGAGGTGATGAAACACGCCGCCGAAATGGGCTTCTGCGGCATCTACACCGGCGAGGAACACGGCGGCATGGCCCTGGGCCGGGTCGAGGCGGCGCTGATCTTCGAGGAGCTGTCGCGCGGCGACGTCTCCACCGCGGCCTTCATCTCGATCCACAATATGGCGACGTGGATGATCGACAAATTCGGGTCGGACGAGCTGCGCGGCCGCTATGTGCCGCGGCTGACGACCATGGAGCTGATCGCCAGCTACTGCCTGACCGAGCCGGGCTCCGGGTCGGATGCAGCGGGCCTGCGCACCACGGCGAAGCGGGACGGGGACCATTGGGTGCTGAACGGCTCCAAGGCCTTCATCTCGGGCGCGGGGACCTCGGACGTCTATGTCGTCATGGCCCGCACCGGCGCGGACGGGCCGAAGGGCATCTCGACCTTCGTGGTCGAGAAGGATGCGCCGGGCCTGAGTTTCGGGGCGCAGGAGAAGAAGATGGGCTGGAACAGCCAGCCCACGGCCATCGTCGCCTTCGACGACTGCCGCATCCCGGCCGCCAATCTTCTGGGCAAGGAAGGCGACGGTTTCCGCTACGCCATGATGGGTCTGGACGGCGGCCGGCTGAACATCGCCGCCTGTTC
Source organism: Brevundimonas sp. (assembly GCA_030693575.1). Lineage (GTDB taxonomy): Bacteria > Pseudomonadota > Alphaproteobacteria > Caulobacterales > Caulobacteraceae > Brevundimonas. The sequence goes on from JAUYAG010000141.1 coordinate 1,815, forward strand.
GCTGGGCGGGGCGCGGCTGGCGCTGGAGACCACACAGGCCTACGTCACCACGCGAAAGCAGTTCGGCAAGCCGTTGTCGGACTTCCAGAATACCCAGTTCAAGCTCGCCGATATGGCGACGCAGCTGGAAGCCTGTCGCCTGATGGTGCTGCGCGGGGCCTGGGCCATCGACACCAACCATCCCGAGAAGACCAAATGGTGCGCCATGGCCAAACGCATGACCACGGACGCCTGTTTCCAGATCGCTGACGAGGCGCTGCAGCTGCACGGCGGCTACGGCTATCTGAAGGACTATCCGCTGGAGCGGATCGTGCGGGACCTGCGGGTGCACCGCATCCTCGAGGGCACCAATGAGATCATGCGCGTGATCACGGCGCGGGAGATGCTGCGGCAGTGAGCGACGAGGTCGTCTGCGAGCGGGAGTTCAATACGGTCATCGATGGCCAGACCACTCCGTTTCACGTCCGCTGGATGAAGCCGGCACCGGACCGGACAGCCTGGCGCTGTGACTATACGATTGCCTGGCCGCGCCGACCGATGCGCCGAAGGTCTGCGATCGGGGTCGACTCGACCCAGGCCCTCTTGCTGGCGATGAAGTCGGTCGCCGGCGAACTCTATGACGCCGAACCGCAGGTGTTCTGGTGGGAGCCAGACGATATCCTCGGTCTGCCGGTTCACGACGGCGACGAGGATCTCGAAACCGCTCGCACCAGGGGTCGTGGCTGACAGGTCGCCGGTTCCGTGCTGATCTTGAGTCGGAACGGGAGGATGTCATGCCGAAACTGCTCTGGATCGCCGCCGCCGCCGTCCTGATGGCCGGCCCCGCCGCCGCCCAGGACACCGCAAACTATCTCGGCTCGGACGAGATCATCGTCACCGGCTCCCGCGCCATCGAGTGGGACCCGGACGATGTGCCGGTGATCCAGCTGGAGCGCCGCGCCGACAATCTGATCGTGGCGGTTCGGGTCGTGAACGACACCCGCGACGCGCCGGGCCGCCGCGACGAGATCACCCGGACCCTCCGGGCCATGGCCCGGGCGGCCGCCGGACGCGAAGATATCGACCTGAGCATTGAGGACGACGGGACCCTGGTCCCGCTCACCGAGGAGATGGTCGCCACCCTGACCCTCGGCGTCGATCACGGACGCAGCGACACCAGCGTGGCCAGTCTGGTGGTCAAGACGCCGATCCGCGAGGGCGACACCCTCGACGCCGCCTCGGAGCGGATCGAGGATTTCGTCGACGGCATCGCGCCGGTCGGTCGTTCGATCGCCGACATCAGCGGCGACTGGCAGTTGTCGGTGATCAATCCGGCCCAGTACCGCGCGCCGATCCTCGCCGCCATCGCCGCGGACGCCCGCACGACCGCCACGACCTTCGGTGAGGGCTATGCGGTCCAGGTCGAGGGGATGTCGAACCGGGTGACCTGGCGCCAGTCCGGCCCGCTCGATCTGGCCCTGTTCATTCCCTACGACATGACGGTGACGCCGCGCCCTTGAGGCTGGACGGCTCCGCTCCGCGCCCCTAGGTCAGCGCCATGAGTGAGTCCGAAGTCCTGACCCGCGTCGATTCCGGCGTCGGCCGCATCACCCTGAACCGGCCGAAGGCGCTGCACGCCCTGAACCGCGCCATGTGCGAGACGATGACCGAAGCCCTGCTGGCGTGGCGCGGGGACGACGGCGTGCAGTCCGTGCTGATCGACCACGCCGGCGAGCGCGGCTTCTGCGCCGGCGGCGACATCCGCATGATCGCCGAGAGCGGGGCAGGGGACGCCTCGGAGGCGAAGGCCTTCTTCAAGGTCGAATACCGGCTGAACCATCTGATGTTCGAATACCCCAAGCCGATCACGGCCATCGTCGACGGCATCGTCATGGGCGGCGGGGTCGGCATCTCGGAGCCGGCGGATGTCCGTATCGCGACCGAACGGACCACCTACGCCATGCCCGAGACCGGCATCGGCCTGTTCCCCGACGTCGGCGGCGGCTGGTTCCTGCCGCGGCTGCCCGGTCAGACCGGCGTCTGGCTGGCCCTGACCGGGGCGCGGTTGAAGGCGGCGGATACGGTGGCCATGGGCATCCACAGCCATTTCGTTCCGGCTGAGCGCATCGAGGCCCTCAAGAGCGCCCTGATCGCCCATCCGGCGGAGCCGAAAACGGTGGCCGACACCCTGGCGTCCGATCCTGGCCCGGCGTCGATGGCGGCGCACCGCGAGGCCGTCGACCGGCTGTTCGCCTTCGACACGGTCGAGGCAATCTTCGCCGCTCTCGAAGCCGACGGCTCCGACTGGGCGCTGGCCCAGCTGGCGACCCTGAAGACCAAGTCGCCGCAGTCGCTGAAGGTGACCCTGCGCCAGTTGCGGCTCGGCGCGGCCATGCCGTCCTTCGCCGACAATATGGCGCTGGAGTACCGGCTCGGCGGCCGCGTGGTCCGGACCCATGACTTCCAGGAGGGCGTCCGCGCCGTGGTGGTGGACAAGGACAATACGCCGAACTGGTCGCCCGCCGACCTGTCAGGCGTCAGCGAGGTCGACCTCGACCGTCTGTTCGCGCCCCTCCCGGCGGGTCAGGAATGGTCGCCCCTCGACTGAGGCCTTGCGTCCGTGCCGGTTCCGGGGCGTAGCTGCGCCGGAGCAGGAGGAGAAGATCATGCGGTCCTTGTTGATGGCGAGCGTCGCCGCCGTGATGGTTTCGGCGTTGAGCGCATGCGCCGGATCGCCGGGCGCGGGCAGTCCGTCCGAGGTGACCGCGCAGCCGCCTGCGGCCGCCCTGACCGAAGCCGCCATGAATGACGCCCGGCGGCCGGAAGCGGACCGGGCCCGTGACGAGCTGCGCCAGACCCGGGCGATGCTGGAGTTCACCGGGCTGAGGCCGGGCATGGCGGTCGCGGACATCCGGCCGGAGGAGGGTTTCTTCACCCGTCTGTTTTCAGTGATGGTCGGCGATCAGGGCCGGGCCTATGCCTTCGTGCCCAACCAGACGGCCGCCCGCGAGAATGCGTTCGGCGACGCCCTCGCCACGGACTATCCGAACGTCGTCCGTCTGACCGGCAAGCTTGAGGAGATGGCGTTCGACCGCCCCCTGGACGTTGTCTTCATGGGCGAGGAATACCATGACTTCGTCATTCCCCGGTTCGGCGTTGACGTGACGGCGATGAATGCGGCGGTGTTCGCGGCGCTCAAGCCCGGCGGCCTCTATGTCATTCTTGACCACCAGGCGGCGGACGGCGCGGGGATCAGCGTGGCGGGCACCCTGCACCGTATCGAGGCCGCCGAGCTGCGCCGTCAGGTCGAGGCCGCCGGCTTCATCTTCGACGGCGAAACCCATGCCGTGCGCATGCCGACGGACGACCACAGCCTAAGCGTCTTCGACGCGAGCATTCGCGGCCGCTCGGACCGGTTCGTCTATCGGTTCCGCAAACCCGGCTGACGCCGACCGGGGTTCGGTTTAGGCTGCGCCGTCAGCGCCCGCGCGGCGCCTCTGGAGAAGCCGCCATGCGTCGTTCCGTCATCCTGGCCGCTGTGGCGGCAATGAGTCTGTCGTCGCTGGGCTGTATGGGCGGGATGGGCGCGGCTTCCGCCCCGACGCCTGCGGACTATGCCTCCGTCCTGGCCGAGCCCTCGCGGCCCGCGGACGACCGCGCGCGCGACGCCGCGCGCCATACCGCCGAGACGCTGGCCTTTGCGCAGGTCCGGCCCGGCCAGAAGGTCGCCGACATGATCATCGGCGGCGGCTATTTCACCCGCGTCTTCTCCGCTGCGGTCGGGCCGCGCGGCCGGGTCACGGCCTGGCAGCCTGCGGAATTCATCGCCTTCCAGGCCAGCTACGGCGAAAGCCTGACGGCGGTCGACGCCCTGGCCAATGTCGACGGCATCCGCTCGCCGATCGCCGCGCCGGACTTCCCCGCCGGACTGGATCTGGTCTTCACGGCCCAGAATTATCACGACCTGCACCTGAGCATCGCCCCGGCGAACACCGCCTCGCGGGTCAATGCGGCCGTGTTCCAGGCGTTGAAGCCGGGCGGCCTCTACGTCGTGATCGACCACCATGCCGTGGCGGGCTCGCCCCTGACGGCCTCCAATACGGTGCACCGGATCGACATCGAGGCGGTCAAGCGCGAGGTGCTGGCTGCCGGTTTTGTGCTGGACGGCGAGAGCGATATTCTGGCGAACGCCACCGACCCTCTGACGGCCAATGTCTTCGACGGCACGATCCGTGGTCGCACCAGCCAGTTCATGCTGAGATTCCGGAAGCCCGGCTGAGCAATTCGACGTCCGGTGCTGGCGAGAGCGCGGGCGAGCGGCTAACCCTCCCGCCAGCTTATTCGGGAGACGACGCCATGACCCACAAGATCGCCTTCATCGGCCTCGGCAACATGGGCGGGGGCATGGCCGCCAATCAGGCGAAGGCCGGTCACGCCGTGGCCGCCTTCGACCTGTCGCAGGCCGCCCTGGACCGCGCCGCCGCCGCGGGCTGCGCGCCGGTCGGGTCGGTCGCTGAAGCGGTCAAGGACGCCGACGTCATCATCACCATGCTGCCCGCCGGCCCTCATGTGCTGAAGGTCTATTCGGAACAGATCATCGGCGCGGCGCCGACCTCGGCCCTGTTGCTCGACTGCTCCACCATCGACGTCGACACCGCACGCAAGGTAGCGGGGCTGGCGAAGGAGGCGGGCTACGCCTTCGCCGATGCGCCGGTTTCGGGCGGGACCATGGCGGCGGACGCGGGCACCCTGGCCTTCATGGTCGGCTGCGACGAGCCCGACTTCGCCCGCATCGAGGCGGCGCTGGAGCCGATGAGCCGCGCGACCTTCCGGGCCGGCGATCACGGGGCGGGGCAGGCGGCCAAGATCTGCAACAACATGATCCTCGGCATCACCATGCTGGGCACCTGCGAGGCGATCGGCCTGGCCGAGAAGCTGGGCCTCGACCCGGTGAAGATGTTCGACCTTGTCGCCAAATCATCGGGCCAGAGCTGGTCGACGACGACCTACTATCCCTGGCCCGGCCCGGTGCCGACGGCGCCGTCGAACCGCAACTATGAGGGCGGCTTCGCCACGGCCATGATGCTGAAGGACCTGAAACTGGCCCAGGACGCAGCGGCCAAGGTCGGTGCGAGCACGCCGCTGGGGGCGCAGACGGAGGCCCTGTTCCAGATGTTCAACGGCCTCGGCTACGGCGGCCGCGACTTCTCGGCCATCCTGCAGATGCTGCGTGGTGAGCTGGACGATTTGCCCAAGGGCTGACGTGGTTGCGAGATTGAGAACCGTTATCGATTAAGAGCTTGCGGCCTTTTGTCCGGTCCGAATCATGGACAAAACGGCCTGATCGGCGCATCACCGGGCCATTGATTTCGCGCCGTTCGGGGCCACCCAGATTGTTCGACTACCAGGCCGCATTCCAGACCGCCGTCGAGCAGGTCAAGGGCGAGGGGCGCTATCGGGTCTTTGCGGACCTCAAGCGCGTGCGCGGCGAGTTCCCGCTGGCGAAGCGGCGTCGCGAGGACGGGTCCGAGCAGGATGTGGTGGTCTGGTGCTCCAACGACTACC
>JAUYAG010000077.1 GCA_030693575.1 Brevundimonas sp.
GCGGGGGCGGGGGCGGGGGCAGCCGGGGCGGCGGGAGCCGGTTCGGCAGCCGGCGCGGCCGCGGCCTTCGGCGCTTCAATCCTGGGAGCTGCGGCGGCGGGTGCGGCGGACGCGCCCTCGCTGATCACGCCCAGAACGGCGCCCGGGGTCACGGTCGCGCCGTCGGCGGCGCGGATTTCGGTCAGGACGCCGTCGGACGGCGAGACGACTTCCAGCGAAACCTTGTCGGTCTCAAGCTCGACCAGGACCTCGTCCTTCTTCACGGCGTCGCCGGCCTTCTTCGTCCACTTGCCGATCGTGGCTTCGGAAACGGATTCGCCGAGGGCGGGGGTCAGGATGTCGGCCATGGGACGGGCTCTCTCTCGTTCGTTCTTTTGTCATCCCGGAACCGGCGCTGCCGTTATCCGGGACGGGGTCAGGCGAAGGCGTCGGTCAGGAAGGCGTCGAGTTCTTTCAGGTGCCGGCTCATCAGGCCCGCGGCGGTCGAGGCCGAGGCCGGGCGGCCGACGTAACGGGCCCGCTTCGACTTCACCGAAAGCTTCTCCAGCGTCAGTTCAATCCACGGATCGACGAAGGTCCAGCCGCCCATGTTCTTGGGCTCTTCCTGGCACCAGACCAGTTCGGCGTTCGGGAAGCGCGCCAGTTCCGTCATCAGCGACTTCATCGGCCAGGGATAGAATTGCTCGAGCCGCATCAGATAGACGTTGTCGATCTGGTCCCACTCGCGCCGCTCCAGCAGGTCGTAATAGACCTTGCCCGAGCAGAGGATGACGCGACGGATGTCCGCGTCCGGCTTGATCGTGATCCCGGCGACGTCAGGCCGACGCTGGGCGTCATCGTGCAGCACGCGGTGGAAGGAGCTGCCCTCGGCCAGGTCGGCGATGGTCGAGACCGCCTTCTTGTGCCGCAGCAGGCTCTTGGGCGTCATGATGATCAGCGGCTTGCGGAACGGCCGGTGCATCTGGCGACGCAGGATGTGGAAATAGTTGGCCGGGGTCGAGCAGTTGGCGACCTGCATATTGTCCTCGGCGCAGGCCTGCAGGAAGCGCTCGAGGCGGGCCGAGGAGTGTTCGGGCCCCTGCCCTTCGTAGCCGTGCGGCAGCAGCATGGTCAGGCCGCACATGCGCAGCCATTTACGCTCGCCCGAGCTGATGAACTGGTCGATCACCACCTGGGCGCCGTTCACGAAGTCGCCGAACTGGGCCTCCCACATCACCAGGGTGTTGGGGTCGGTCAGGGCGTAGCCGTATTCGAAGCCCAGCACCGCCTCTTCGGACAGGGCGGAGTCGATGACCTCGAACTCGGCCTGGCCGTCGCGGATGTTGTTGAGCGGGACGTAGCGGGCCTCGGTGGTCTGGTCGACGATGCCCGAGTGGCGCTGCGAGAAGGTGCCGCGCACCGAATCCTGACCCGACAGGCGGACCGGGAAGCCCTCGTCCAGCAGCGAACCGAAGGCCAGGCTCTCGGCCGTGGCCCAGTCGATGTTCTCGCCGGTCGTGATCATCTCACGGCGGCCGTCGATGACGCGCTTCAGCGTCTTGTGCATGTCGACCGAGTTGGGAATCGTCGTCAGCTTGTGGCCGAGGTCGGCCAGTTTGGCGGCCGGGACCGAGGTTTCCCCACGGCGTTCCTCGCCGTCGGGCTGGCCGATACCCTGCCACTGGCCGTCCATCCAGTCGGCCTTGTGGGCCTTGAAGGTCTTGCCGGCCTCGAACTCGGCGTCGAGGAAGGCCTCGAACCGGGTCACCTCCGCATCCACCGCAGCCTGGTCGATCACGCCCTCGGCGATCAGGCGCTCGGCGTAGATCTCGCGCGTCGACTTGAGGGCGCGGATCTTCGAATACATCAGCGGCTGGGTGAAGGTCGGGTCGTCGCCCTCGTTGTGGCCGAAGCGGCGGTAGCAGAACATGTCCACCACCACGTCCTTGTGGAATTTCTGGCGGAACTCGGTCGCCACCTTGGCGGCGAAGACCACCGCTTCCGGGTCGTCGCCGTTGACGTGGAAGATCGGCGCCTGGACCATCAGGGCCACATCCGACGGATAGGGCGAGGAGCGGCTGTTGCGCGGGCTGGTCGTGAAGCCGATCTGGTTGTTGACGACGAAATGCATCGTCCCGCCGGTGCGGTAACCCTTCAGCCCCATCAGGGCGAAACATTCGGCCACCACGCCCTGGCCGGCGAAGGCGGCGTCGCCGTGGATCAGCAGGGGCATGACCTTGGAGCGGTCGAGGGCCCATTGCTCCTCCGGCTGGCCGGCGTTGGCCTCGCGGATGTCGAAGGCCTGTTTCGCGCGTGCCTTGCCCAGCACCACCGGGTTGACGATCTCGAGGTGGGACGGGTTGGCGGTCAGGGACAGGTGGACGTTGTTGCCGTCGAACGACCGGTCCGACGAGGCGCCCATGTGATATTTGACGTCGCCCGAGCCCTCGATGTCCGACGGCACGGTCGAGCCGCCCTGGAACTCGTGAAAGATGGCGCGATAGGGCTTGCCCATGACCGCCGCGAGGGTGTTCAGGCGGCCGCGGTGGGCCATGCCGAAGACCACTTCGTCGACGCCGAGGGCGCCGCCGCGCTTGATGATCTGCTCCAGCGCCGGGACCATGGCCTCGCCGCCGTCCAGGCCGAACCGCTTGGTGCCGGGGAAGCGCTTGTGCAGGAAGCGCTCGAAGCCCTCGGCCTCGATCAGCTTGTAGAGGATGGCCAGCTTGCCCTCGCGGGTGAAGCCGTTCTGGGCGAATTTGTCCGAACCCTCGAAGCGCGCCTGCAGCCAGTTCTTCTCGTCCGGCTCGGCGATATGCATGAACTGGATGCCGAGCGTGCCGCAGTAGGTGCGCTTGAGCAGGGCCAGGACCTCGCGGATCGTTCCTGTCTGGAAGCCCAGCACGCCGTCGAGGAAGATCGGGCGGTCGAGATCGGCCTCGCTGAAGCCGTAGAACTCCGGGGTCAGTTCCGGATTGCTGGTCGCCTGTTCGATGCCCAGCGGGTCGAGGTTGGCCTGCAGGTGACCGCGGACGCGGTAGCTGCGGATCAGCATCAGCGCCCGGATCGAATCATGGGCGGCCGTGCGGACGGCCTCGGCCAGGACGGCGCCGTCCGGGGCCGGCGCGGCGGCGGGGGTCGCCGCTGTGGTGCCGGGCTTTTTCGGATCGGGCTTCGGGGCGGGCCAGCGGCCGTCGAACACGCCGGTCGCCTCGGTCGGCTCGGTCGTGACCGGACGGCCCCAGGAGCCGGCGGCACCCGAGGCTTTGACGCTCTCGGCGTTGTCACGCAACTGGTCGAAGAAGGCGCGCCACTCGGCGGAAACAGACGCCGGATCGGCGGCCCATTTCTCGTGCAAATCCTCGATGAACGAGGCGTTCGAGCCATACAGGAAGCTGGTCTCGGCAAAGACCTGGTTCAGCCGACCGGCATCGTCCGCCATTGTTCTCGTCACGTCCCTGAGGCGGCGCGCGCACGCCTGCGCGCAACCGGCACCGCTGATATAGGCGCTGTTTCCTTATGGGTCATGACCGAATGGGGGCGAAACGGTCGAAATTCGCCGGAATTCCAAGATTTTTGTCCCGCTACCGGGACAAAAACTCAGCCCTTGAGCACATCTGCCCGTCTCGCGCGGCTCAGTCCGGCATCCGGGCGCGGACCGAGCAGCCGTTGAAAATGAGCGACGTCGATTTCTCGGGCTCGACCGGGACGCGCACTTCCACCGCGGTGGGGCATCCCTCGATCTCGACCTGTACCCACATGTCGAACCTGTCGGTGAACAGGGGCAGGCGGTCCTCCGGCCCCGGCGGGGCGGTGAAGCGACGATCCATCATCACCCTCCCGTTCCTGGAAAGGCGGATCTGCTTGCCCAGGTAATCGCCCGACAGAACGATGTGCGCCGTGCCCCAGCCGGGGGCAGGGACAAGAACGGGCTGTTCCTGGGCCATCGCGGGAGCGCCGGTGCCGAGAAGAGGTGGCAGGGCGGCGATCAGCAGGCGGCGCATCGGACCTTCTCCCTGTTCCGGCGACGCCTCAGCCCTTGAGGACTTCCACCAGGGTGGCACCCAGACGGGCCGGCGAGGGCGAGACGCGGATGCCGGCGGCCTGCATGGCGGCGATCTTGGACTCCGCATCGCCCTTGCCGCCCGAGACGACGGCACCGGCGTGGCCCATGGTCCGGCCCTTGGGCGCGGTGACGCCGGCGATGAAGCCGACCATGGGCTTGGAGCGGCCCTTCTTCGCCTCGTCGATCAGGAACTGGGCCGCGTCTTCCTCGGCGCCGCCGCCGATCTCGCCGATCATGACGATCGACTGGGTCTCGGGGTCTGCCAGGAACAGCTCCAGCACGTCGATGAATTCCGTGCCCTTGACCGGGTCGCCGCCGATGCCGACGGCCGTGGTCTGGCCGAGGCCTTCGTTCGAGGTCTGGAACACCGCCTCATAGGTCAGGGTGCCCGAGCGCGAGACGATGCCGACATTGCCCTTCTTGAAGATGGAGCCCGGCATGATGCCGATCTTGCACTCTTCCGGGGTCAGGATGCCGGGGCAGTTGGGGCCCAGCAGGCGGGATGTGGAGCGGTCCAGCCGCGCCTTGACCCGCACCATGTCCAGCACCGGGATGCCCTCGGTGATGCAGGTGATGAAGGGCACCTCGGCCTCGATGGCCTCGATGATGGCGTCCGCGGCGCCCGCCGGCGGGACATAGATGACCGAGGCGGTCGCGCCGGTGGCTTCCTTCGCTTCGGCGACCGAGGCGTAGATCGGCAGGGTCTCGCCCTCCGAGCCGGTCCAGTTGGTGCCGCCCTTGGCCGGGTGCACGCCGCCGACCATCTTCGTCCCGTAGTAGCGGAGCGCCTGTTCGGTATGGAAGGTCCCGGTCTTGCCGGTCAGGCCCTGGACGATGACCTTGGTGTTCTTGTCGACGAGGATGGACATGGGTCTGCTCTGATAATTCGGTCAGCGGGACGGTCGGTGGCGGGCCCGGAGGCTCAGCCGACCGCCGCGACGATCTTCTGGGCGGCGTCATCAAGGTCGTCGGCCGCGGTGATGGCCAGACCCGATTCGTTGAGGATGCGCTTGCCCTCGACGACATTGGTGCCCTCAAGGCGCACGACCAGCGGCACCTTCAGGCCCACTTCCTTCACCGCGGCGACCACGCCCTCGGCGATGACGTCGCAGCGCATGATGCCGCCGAAGATGTTGACCAGGATGCCCTGGACGGCCGGATCGGCGGTGATGATCTTGAAGGCCGCCGCGACCTTTTCCTTGGAGGCACCGCCGCCGACGTCGCAGAAGTTGGCGGGCTCTTTTCCGTACAGTTTGATGATGTCCATGGTCGCCATGGCCAGGCCGGCACCGTTGACCATGCAGCCGATGTTGCCGTCGAGGGCGACATAGGCGAGGTCCCATTCCGAGGCCTCGATCTCCTTGGCGTCTTCCTCGGTCTCGTCGCGCAGCGCCTTCATGTCCTCGTGGCGGAACAGGGCGTTGCCGTCGAAGCTGACCTTGGCGTCCAGCACCCGCAGATGACCGTCCTTCATGACGATCAGCGGATTGACCTCAAGCATCGCCATGTCCTTCTCGACGAAGGCCTTGTAGAGGATCGGGAACAGGCTCTCGCCGTCCTTCGCCGCATCGCCGGTCAGGCCATAGGCGCCGTTGATCTCGGCGACATTGGCGGGGGTGACGCCGGCTTCAGGGTCGATGTCGATGGTCAGGATCTTCTCGGGCGTGTCATGGGCGACCGCCTCGATGTCCATGCCGCCCTCGGTGGAAACGACGAAGGACACCCGGCCCGTGCCGCGGTCGACCAGCAGCGAGCAATAGAGTTCGCGGTCGATGTCGGCACCGTCCTCGATATAGAGGCGGTTGACCTGCTTCCCGGCCGGGCCCGTCTGGGCGGTGACCAGGGTGTTGCCGAGCATCTCACGGGCGTTCTTGACCACGTCCTCGATCGAGAAGGCCAGACGGACGCCGCCCTTGGCGTCAGCCGGCAGTTCCTTGAACTTGCCCTTGCCGCGGCCGCCGGCGTGGATCTGCGACTTCACCACATACAGCGGGCCGGGCAGTTGCTTCGCGGCGGCCTCGGCCTGGTCGGCCGAGGTGATGGCGACGCCTTCGGCGACGGGTGCGCCAAAGCCCTTCAGGACCTGTTTGGCCTGGTATTCGTGGATGTTCATGGAGAGGCGCCGCCGGACTGCTGGGAGGAGTTGCGGCGCTTATAGGGTCTGCGCCTTCGCAGGCGCAACCGTCCCCCCGCGATCAGTCCACCCAGTCCTTCTTCAGGCTCCGCGCCGAGATGATCAGAAGGATGGCGGCCAGGGCGTAGAACCACTGTCCGACGTACAGGGAATAGCGCAGCGCCTCCTCGGCGTAGATCGGGGTCAGGGCCTTGGACACCGCACCCAGCAGATAGATGCCGAGGCCGATGCCGACCAGGTTGTTGATCAGCAGGAAGCTGGCCGAAGCGGTCGAACGCATGTGCGCCGGCACCAGATGCTGCACGGCCGTGATCACCGGACCCAGCCAGGCGAGGCTGAGTGCCTGCGGAATCAGGAACAGGACAAAGGCGAGCCATTTGTCGTGGACATTCATGGCCAGGAAGAACAGGGGCACGGCGATGAGGAAGCCGATGGCCGGGACCAGCGGATACCAGGCCCGGTTCACGCCCTTGCCGAGCTTGTCAGCGAGCCAGCCGCCGAACCAGATGCCGGCGGTGCCGCCGATGAAGGCGATGCCCGCGATATAGACCGCGCGTTCGACCCCGGCCATGCCCAGGGAGCGCTCGAAGAAGCTGGGCAACCAGAAGGCCGAGCCGTAGCCGTAAACCGAGGAACAGGCCGCCCCGAAGGCCAGGAACCAGAAGCTGGGTTTCCTCAGCAGGACACTCCAGACCTCGCCGAAGCCGGCGGCCTTGGTCGGGACGTGTGCCACTTCAGGCGCGCCGGCGACCGGTTCGGCGCGGTCAAAGCCGCCCCGGACCGGATCCTTGACCGTGAATTTCAGGAGGGGCGCGAGCAGCACGCCGACAAGGCCGACGACGATGAAGGCCATACGCCAGTCGATCAGGGCCGCCAGAATCCCGCCGAACAGATAGCCCAGCGCCGTGCCGATCGGGACGCCGAACGAATAGACCGCGAGGGCGCGGGCCCGCTGGGCCTTGGGGAAATAGTCGGCCACCAGGGAATAGGACGGCGCGACCCCGCCCGCCTCGCCGACGCCGACGCCCATGCGGGCACCGAACAGCGGCCAGAAGCTGGTGGTCAGACCGCACAGGGCGGTGAACCCGCTCCAGACCGCCAGCGACACGCCGATGATCGAGACGCGACTCATCCGGTCGGCCAGCCAGGCGATCGGCAGGGCCAGGGTCGAATAGACGACGGCGAAGGCCGGACCGCCCAGCAGCCCCATCATCTCGTCATCAAAGCCCATCTCGGCCTGGATGTAGGGGGCCAGGATGGCGAGGATCTGCCGGTCGATGAAGTTGAAGGTGTAGACCACCATCAGCAGCGCCAGCACATAGGCGCGGTAACCCGGATTGGCGGCGGGCCCGATGCCCTGATCCGTCATGCTCATGGCGCTTCCCTCGACTTGGTCTTCTTGTTGGGCGGAACGGTAGCGTCGCTTTTCAGCAGCGCCAAAGAAAAAGGGCGGCGGCTCAGGAGAACCGCCGCCCGTGATCAGAGGCGATCAGGCTTCAGGAGTCTGTATCGGCGGATCAGAAATTGACCTTCAGCGCAGCAGTGAAGGTCCGCGGCGGGCCGTAGTAGCCGATGATCGAGTTGTCGAAGAGCGCGCCCGGGAAGTTGTAGCCGCCCACGCGGTACTCCTCGTCGGTCAGGTTCTTGCCATAGAGGCCGACCGTGTAGCGGTCCGTCGGATCGGTCCAGACCACCGACAGGTCAACCAGGGCATAGGCTTCCTGGTCGAGGATCGGGTTCGGGAACTCAAACATGCTCGAGTCGCCGCGATAGCTGATCGACGGGGTCACCGCCAGGGCGCCGCCGCCCAAATCGCCGACCCAGGTGAGGCCAAGATAGCCCGTCCATTCCGGGGCGTTCTGAAGTACGACCAGGTTGGAGATGTCCTCGAACACCCCGGTTCCGAGGTTGAAGCGCAGGAACTCCTCGAACTCGGAGTTCAGATAACCGACCGCGAAACTGGCGGACAGATTGTCGAGGATTCGCAGCTGCCCTTCGAACTCGACGCCGTAGAAGGTCGAGGAGCCGACGTTGTC
>JAUYAG010000078.1 GCA_030693575.1 Brevundimonas sp.
GGGCACCGACCTGACGGGCGCGACCGGGGTCACCTTCGGCGGCGTGGCCGCGACCGCCTTCACGGTCAACAGCGCCACCCAGATCACCGCGACCGCTCCGGCCGGGGCCGCCAACGGTCCCGTCGATGTGCGGGTGACCACGCCCGGCGGCGTCAGCGCCAACACGGCGGCCGACGACTTCACCTATACGGGGCCGGTGGTTCAGGGGCTGTTCCAAGCCGGGTGTCCGGACGTCTATGGCTCGACCACCACGACCTACAGCTTCGCCGCCCAGGCGTCGGGCGCCTTCACGGACGCGGGCGGGACGACATGTCGCGCCAGGAAGCAGCCGGGGCTGCTGCGCTACAACTACACCTATACCGTCACCTCGACCCTGGTGGACGCGACCTTCAGCATCAGCGGCCTGCACGGCACGACGACGACCATCACCGCGCCGGGGACCTATACGATCTCGCCCCAGTTCGCGGGCGGCGAGGCCGATACGGGCCTCGGTTTGCAATATGGAACAGCCGTCAACAATCCATTCGACGAGGATTCCGCGACGCAGGTCCATGAGCAGCCCCTGGGCGGGACCTACGCCGCCACCGCGACCGGCCCCAATCCGTCGGGCTCGGTCACGGTGACCATCACCGACGGCTTCATCGACCTGCCCGGCGCGCTGGTGACGCTGGACTCCACACCTTCGCCAGGGTTCGTCTATACCCAGACCTCGGGCGTCCTCAGGTTCGGCTCCAGCATGGCAATCCCGGGACCGGGCGCCCTGCTCACCACACCGTCGCTGGCCTATCTGCTGCAGCCCGGTGTGGCTTTCACCCTGAACCACTCGGTGGACGGGACGGGACGTCGGCTATCGGGGGTTACCTGCACCGGCGCGACAGCAACGCTGGACGCCGCCAACAACCGTTTCACCCTGGCAGCGCTGGCCGACCGGGCGACGGCGACCTGTGTTCTGGCCCATAGCTTGCCGCCCGCCATCACCGCCGTGCCCCCCGCCACCGGCCCGGCGGCCGGGGGCACGGCGGTGACGATCACGGGGACGAACTTCACCGGCGTGACGGCGGTGCGGTTCGGGGCCAATGCCGCCACTTCGTTCACGGTCAACAGCGCGACCAGCATCACCGCCGTCGCTCCCGCCGGGACGGGCGCCGTCGATGTCTCCGTCAGCATCGGCGACCTGGCCAGCGCCAATACGGCGGCCGACAACTTCACCTATGTCGACCCGCCCACGGTGACCGCCCTGTCGCCCGCCACGGGTCCCGTCGCGGGCGGCACTGTGGTGACTGTGACAGGGACCAATCTGACCGGCGTCACTGCCGTCCAATTTGGCGGCGTGGCGGCGACAGCGTTCACGGTCGACAGCGCCAACAGCCTCACCGCCACGGCCCCGGCGGGCGCGGCGGGCGTTGCGAGCGTGATCGTCACGACCCCCGGCGGCCTCAGCGCCGACACGGCGGCCGACGACTTCACCTATGTCGTAGCCCCGACGGTTGCTGCGGTGGCCGCTAACGTGGCCTTCAACTCGGCCGGTCAGGCCGTGACCCTGTCGCCGTCCGGGGTGTTCACCACCCTGGCGGTGGTCGCCCAGCCGACGAATGGCACGGTGACGATCACGGGAACGACCGCGACCTATGCCCCCACCGCCGGCTTCTTCGGGACCGACAGCTTCACCTATACGGCCACCGGCCCCGGCGGGACCTCGGCGCCCGCGACCGTGTCGGTGACCGTGGCAACCCCGCCGCCGCCAGTGATCGTGACCCCGCCGCCCATCGTCCCGCCACCTTCGATGCCGGGAGCGCCGGTCATCCTCGAGCTGGGGAGTTCCAGTGACGGGACCGTCGAGGGCTTCCGTCTGACCGGCGCGCCCGCCGGCGGGGACGCCACGATCGAGGAAGAGCCGATCGCATCAGCCGGGGGCAAGGGGGCGGATGATCGTCAGGCCGTGACCGCGCGCCGGTTCCGCCTGGTGTATCGGCCCCGGGCCGATTTCCTGGGTCAGGACCGACTGACCCTGGTCGCGTTCGGGCCGGGCGGGACCTCGGCCCCGGCGACCTTCACGTTCAACATCACGGGCCGTGCCCCCGATCTGGACGGGCGGTCCGCGTCGAACGCCACGGTGCGGTTCCGGCCGACCGCGACCCTGACCGGCGGACCGTTTCAGTCGATCCGCGTGACGCAGCCGCCCGTCTTCGGCACCGTCGTCGTCGAGGGACTGGAGATGGTCTTCACGGCGGCCTTGACCGACAGTGGCTCGACCAGCTTCGCCTATGTCATCGACCTGCCGTTCGGGACCTCGGCGGCGGGGACCGCGCGGGTGGTCACCGATCTCGCACCCATTCCAGCCCAGCTCTCGGCGACGACCGAGGCGGGGCGGCCGGTGACGGTAGACCTGACCGTGGGCGCGCAGGGAGGGCCGTTCACGGGGGCAGCCGTCCTGGCCGTGACGCCGTCGACTGCCGGGACCACCACGATCACTGAGGGCGGACCTGTGGGGGCGCGGACCTACAGCCTCACCTATACGCCTTCGGGCCAGTTCACCGGGACGGTGGAGGTCACCTTCTCCCTGAGCAACGCCGCCGCCACGGGGCCGGGCCTGCTCCGCCTGACCGTGACGCCCCGCCCCGACCCCTCGAACGATCCGGAGGTGCGCGGCGTGATCACGTCCCAGATCGACAGCGCGCGCCGCTTCACCGACACCCAGATCGGCAACTTCAGCCGCCGCCTTGCGCAGCTTCGCGAAGGCAGAAACGACAGCCGCAGCGACCTGTCGCTGAACCTGGGGTTCGCCCGGGGGCTGGCCGTCAGGGATCCGCTGGGCGGATTTCCCCAGGAGATCGCAAGCGATCCATCGCGCGATCCCGACGGTGACTTTCTGGGTCTCGTCGCCAATCGCGACCGACCGGCGACGAACGACCAGACCGACCGCTCTCATGACTTCGGGGCGCCGTCGGCCTCCAACGGTGCGGATGAGGCGTCGCCCGGGCGGATCGGCGTCTGGGCCACCGGGACCTTGGACTGGGGTCGCCGGGACGCCGTGTCGGGCGCGCGCGATTATCGTATCGCCACCTCGGGTCTGAGCGCGGGTGTGGACATGCGGGTCACGCCGTCACTGTTCCTGGGGGTCGGCGCGGGCTACGGCCGGGATCGCACCGAAATCGGGGACAACGGCAGCTTGTCTCAGGCTCGAAGCGCCACGGGTGCGGTCTATGGCAGCTGGCGCGCCGGGGCCGGGCTGTTCGTGGACGGGACGCTCGGCTGGACCCAGCTCGACTTCGACACTCGACGCTGGATTTCCGCCACGGGCACCCTGGCCCAAGGGCGGCGGGACGGTGCGGTGACCTTCGGCTCCCTCGCGGCCGGCTGGTCCGAGCGACGCGGAACCTTCGACTGGTCGGCCTATGCACGAGCGCAGCGCCAGGCGTTCGACCTCGATCCCTTCACCGAGACCGGCGCGGGGATGAACACCCTGAGGTATGAGGCCCTGGCGTTCGACAGCGTGTCCGCGACCCTGGGCGTGCGCGGCGGATGGGCGCTGCAGACCTCCAGGGGCCGCCTGTCGCCGCGGTTCCAGTTCGAGTGGGAACACGAGTTCGAGGCGGTGGACCCCCAGGGCGTGCGCTACGACGACTGGCGCGACAGCCCGCTTTACCGCATGGACCTCGGTGATTTTGGAAAGGACGAATGGACGTTCGACCTTGGCCTCGGCTGGCAGGGCCACTCCGGCCAGTCGCTCAGCCTGGGTTATCGAGGCCGCGCCGGCTCTGACCTGTTCATCCAGGGGCTGGACGTCAGCGTGAGCACCCGGTTCTGATCGGCAGAAGGGGCCACGGCGGTGGCGTGGGTGGTCACGTCCCGGATCCGCTCGACGCCGATGAAGACGAGTTTCGAGGGTCTCGCTGCGTCGCCACGCTTGGCCGCGGCCCCGCTAACGGACTACCGGAGTTCACGGACAACTATGGCTCCGCAAGCCGATGCAGTGGGTGTCCGCAACGAGCCAAACTCGGTTGAAGCGCTAAGCCTAATCAACGGGCCCGAAAGCGGACCTCGCCAACCGCCGCCATGATTCAGTTCGAGACATTCGGTGATTGCAGCGCCAACGTCCGCTCAGAGTCGGTCGCGAGCCGCCATCGGCCCTAGCGCGCAATTCCGTCGGGCTTGCCGCACGTCCTCTGCAATGGCGAGCTACTCAAGTCCGAGGCCAGAACCCTGGTCAACACGGTTCACTGATCAGATCGGCATTGGGGCACGTTGGTCGTGCCTCAGCGACTGCCAGTAGTCCACCGGCGCTGGTGTGCCATTAAGCGCCTCAATCACCAGGGCCGGGTTCGGCATCGTTAGCCGAGCGTGACGCGGACTCTCGCAGAAGGCAGGCGACGCCTGGACCTCCGTCTCCATCGCCTTCAGCATCGCCATCTGGGCGCGTAGCCGGTCGATCTTCTCCACCAGCCGACCGGACCGTGCCTCCGCGCCTTCGCCCTCCTGCCGGTCCGCGGCATCCAGGTCCTGTAGATAGCCGGCGATGTGCTCGGCGACCTGTTCGATGCGCCGCTTCACCTTGTAGGCGGTGAAGTTCTTGTCGCGGGTGTTCACCGCCTTGAACTTCGAGCCGTCGACGGCGACCAGCGCCGCGCCGAACAGGCCGAGCTGCCGGCACAGCACGACGAACTGAGCGCACGCCGCCTGGATCGCCGCGCCGTTCTCGCGGCGGAAGTCGGCGATGGTCTTGTGATCCGGCGCCAGCCGCCCCGTCAGCCACATCAGCTCGATGTTGCGACCCGCCTCGCGCTCCAGCCGCCGGCTGGACTGCACCTTGTTCAGATAGCCGTAGACGTAGAGCTTCAGCAGCATGGCCGGGTGATAGGCCGGCCGGCCCGTCGCCGCCGGCGTCATCCCCTCGAAACCCAGACCCCTCAGGTCCAGTTCGTCGACAAAGACATCGACCACCCGGACCGGATTATCCTCGGCCACATAGTCGTCGAGAAATTCTGGAAGCAGCGTCGGCTGCCGGCGATCGGCACCCTGAACGAAGCGGCTCATACCCACCTCCTGCTGACCTCAACAGGATAAGCTAATTCGCCCGGATGGAAGGCGTTTTCACACAGCCTCAGTCAAAGTCGGACTCCGGCCAGTTGAATGAAACGCAAACCGATAACACGCAGATGCACCTTCCCGGCCGATGGTCAGGCCCAACCGGGTTATGCTTTAGTGAGCCGATGAAGCAAGCAGTCCTCCTCACCGCTTTCGCCTTGTTCACCGGTGCTCGCCTGACGCCGTCCAGGGCGTTGCAAGCCTGTTCGTTGACCGGGCTCCCGTCATGCGGCCTGATCGGTGGCGCATCTCAGGGCTTCTCCACGAAGTGGGGCATCTGACGGTGGAGTGCGGTTGACTGCGGTTGCTCTCAGTGACGTGGGGGGCTGATCGTCGAGGCGGCTTCGCGGCAGACCTGCTCGCAGCGCCGGCATTCTTCGGCACAGATGCGGCAATGCTCGTGTAGGTCGACGTGCTTCTCGCACTCAACGGCGCAATCGGCGCAGGCCTCGACGCAGGTTTCGAGCATGCGCTTGATCAGGGCCTCATGGCTACCAGCGCGACGCGCTGCGAGGCCGGCCGTGACCAGGCAGATATCGGCGCAATCGAGGTTGAGGCGGATGCACTGGGTCAGATCCTTGACCATGTCCTCGGCGAGGCAGGCGTCGGCGCAGATATGGCACACGGCGGCGCAGCCATAAGCCGCTTCGATCGCGCGCACGAGGCTCTCGTTGACGCTGCCGCGCACGTCGGGATGGGTGCTGATCATGGGTTGGATTTGCATTGGATCGCTCCTTCGGGTGATCGAGGGCAACTCGGGCGCCATGACGATGTTCCGAATGGTGACGCCTCAGAGACTTCATCGAACTCGTTTTCCGCAATTTCTGCGTTCACGGATATGCTGGCGGATAACACGCGATTGTCGCGGCGCCGGAGCACGCTCTGGTCGGTCTTTCACCGCATCCTCGCTCTCGGCGGCCTCGCCCGACCGCAGGCAACCCCGCTAGCCTTGAGGAAACCGCTGGATTGTCGCGGGCGCGAGGCTGTCGCTGTGACGCGAACGAACCATGCCCGGGTTTGCATCCGGACGGCTTCACACTGGGAGCGACCGAATTGTCACGTAGGGCATTGCCCAGGGCCTGAAAAAAGATCTGGGGGGAGGAGCAAGGGGTAGTCCCGCCGCGCTGCGTAGACCTTGATAGGGGGCCACAATTCGGCCGGAAATCTAACGAGGAAAAGCCTTTGGCCGACGTCTCTTTTCGTAGCCGACTCTTCACGTCTTCAGTCCTGTCGGGCCTGGCAATCGCCGCCACCGCGTTGACGGCATTGCCCGCCGCGGCGCAGAACCAGGAACCGACCGCAACCCAATCCCCGGAAGCCGTCGAAATAGACGCGGTCGTCGTCACCGGCTCCCGCATCGCGCGCCAGGACTACAGCGCCAACAGCCCGATCGTCACCGTGACCCAGGAGGACTTCCGGGCGACGGGATCGGTCAACATCGAGAGCCTCATCAACGACCTGCCGCAGTTCACCGCCCTGGGCAACGCGGCTTCGAACAGCCCGAACCTGGCGGGTCAAGCAAACGTCCAACTGCGCGGGCTGGGCGCGACCCGGACGCTGGTGCTCCTGAACGGCCGCCGCATCGTGCCGTCGAACGCCTCTTCCGTCGTCGACCTGAACCTGCTGCCGACGCCACTGATCTCCAGCATCGAGACGATCACCGGCGGCGCCTCGTCCACCTATGGATCGGATGCCGTCGGCGGCGTCCTCAACTTCCTGCTGAACCAGAACTTCGAAGGCGTACAGCTAGACCTGCAGTATGGCGCCTCGGCCCGCGGCGACGCGGGAGCGGAAGCGGTCAGCCTGACGATCGGCGGTGACATCGCCGAGGGCCGTGGGAGCGCTGTGGTGTCGGCGACCTATTCGAACCGCGCCTCGGTCCTCAACGCCGACCGCTCGTTCTCGGTGATCGGGGGATTCGCGGGGACCTCGCCCCTGGGCTCGACGGTGTTCGACGCCACCAACCTTCCCACGGCGGCGGCGGTCAACGCCGCCGTTCCTGGCGCTGCGCGTGGCGACACCTTCGGCTTCAACAACAACGGGACCTTGTTCACCTATCAGCGCGCGCGCGACTACATCAGTCCGGGCGGCATCGACTATGAAGGGTTCCGGACGCCGGGCCCGCTGCAGCAGACCGATTTCACCTACGCCACTGGTGACCGCAACTATATGATCATACCGCAGACGCGTTACAATGTGTACGCCGCTGCGGACTATGAGATCACCGGAGCGGCAGAGCTCTATGCCGACTTCATGTTCTCTCAGTACGAGAGCGGCAACCAGCTTGCACCGAACCCCGCCACGGGTCCCACCACCGGGTTCCGCATCCCGTCGACGAACCCGTTCATTCCGGGTGAGTTGCGTGGCGTCCTGAACTCCCGCCCGAACCCGGCCGGAAACTTCCGCCTCGACAAACGCTTCAACGAGCTCGGCCCGCGACGCCAAACCGAGAACTACAACGTCTACCAGATCACCACAGGCTTGCGCGGCGATCTGGCCGGCGTCCGCGACTGGACGTACGACGCCTATGTCTCCTACGGGCGGGTAGACAACGGCACCGTCTACACGGGCTACCTCTCGCGGTCCGCGCTGCAGCGTCTTCTGGACGCCCCGGACGGCGGTGCGTCGATCTGCGCCGGCGGCTTCAACCCGTTCGGAGCGAACCCGCTGAGCAGCGCGTGCATCGCCTACGTCGGTCGTGTGGCGAAGAACACGACGACGAACGATCAGAGGGTCGCGGAGCTCAACCTGCAGGGCGGGCTCTTCACCCTGCCCGCCGGCGAGGTCCGTGCCGCCCTCGGCGCGGCCTACCGGGAGCAGAACTACAACTTTGTTCCCGACAACCTGCTGCTGAGCACCTTCACTCTGAATGGAGTCGTCGGGCCCGAGCTGGCCGGGAACTCCGGCCAGCCGCTTGCGGGGTCGGATCAGGTTTCAGAACTCTACGGCGAGATTCTGATTCCGCTCCTGAGCGATTTGCCCTTCGTCCGGAACCTCGAGACCAACCTCGGCTACCGCGCCTCGGAGTACGAGACCATTGGGCGCGTGAGTTCCTACAAGGCGGATCTCAGCTGGGAGGTGGTGACCGGGCTGCGTTTCCGCGGCGGCGTTCAGCGAGCGGTCCGCGCGCCTTCTATCGGGGAACTGTTCGCAGCGCAGAATCTGAGCTTCCCGTCGATCGGAACGCCGGTCTCCTCGACCGGTGTGCGCCAGTTCTCGGGCGATCCCTGCGACATCCGCGGGGCGTACCGTGCGCCGGGCGCCCCCGACGCCAACGCTGTGCGGGCTCTCTGCCTGGCGCAGAACGTCCCGGGTCAGGTCATCGACTCATACACATTCTCCAACTCGCAGGTCTCCGGGGTCACCGGCGGCAACCCTCTGCTCGAGGAGGAAACCGCTGAATCCTTCACCGTGGGCGTCACCTGGCAGTCGCAGTTCGCCAGCCCGTGGCTTAGCCGGCTCTCTGCATCAATCGACTACTATGACATCGCGATCGAACAGGTCGTCGGCACCGTTTCGACGACCGAGCAACTGCGTCGTTGCTACAATCAGAACGGCACCTCGAACCCGACCTATGATCCGAACAACGTCTTCTGCCGATTGTTCAGCCGCGACCCGAACTCGGGGCAGATCACGAGCACCTTCGAAACCAACGCCAATCTCGGGACGCTGCAGACCCAGGGGATCGACTTCCAGGTCGACTGGAATCTCGATCTCGGCGACATCGGCGCGCCGGATTGGGGCGCCTTGGCGTTCAACATCACCGGCACGAAGCTTCAGGAATGGCAACGTCAGGACATCCCTGGCGGTCCGTTCACGGATCGGAAGGGCACGGTCTCGAACAGTTTCGGCCTGACGCTGCCGGAGTGGAAATTCCTGTCGACCCTGAACTGGATCCAGGATCCCTGGAACGTCGGCGTCCGGTGGCGCTACCAGGGTTCGGTCGAGAATTTCAACAACCGCAGCCAGGTCATCGACGCCATCCACTACGTCGACCTGAATGCCTCTTTCCGGGTGAACGAGACGGTCTCGCTCCGGGCCGGCGTGAACAATCTCACGGACGAGCAGCCGCCGGTCTATTCACCGGCGATCGCCGCCAACACCGACCCGTCGACCTACGACCTGATCGGTCGTCGGTATTACGTCGGCCTGACCGCTCGCTTCTGAGCATGTCAGGAGGGCCACATGCTGAAGCGCCGCCGCGAGCCTCTTGCAGGCTCGAGGGTCGCGAACGGAATCCACAACACCGCTTGGCGTACGCCGGTGGAACACCTGATCGAGTGAAGGATCGAGCAACATGAGAAAACGTATAGCGCTGCTGATGGCGACGGGGTTGGGGCTGTTCGCAGGCGCGGCCGCCGCCCATGATTTCTTTCTGATTCCGGCGAGCTTCGTCGGACCGGGCGGGGCTCCGCTTATCGTCCATGCGACGTCCTCGTCGGACTTTCCGGCGCTCAACGTGGGGTCGCCACGCAGCCGCCTCGCCGAGGTTCGGGCGATGATCGACGGCCGCCCGGCGGCCGTCACGGTTGAAGCCCAGACAGCCCAATCCCTTCGTCTTGCGGTCTCAAGCGAAAGCACGGGCATGGCTGTCGTCGCGGTTGAGACGATCTGGGGCGAGTCGAACTGGCGGCCCGATCAGGTCGACACTTACCTGGACGAGCATCCCTTCAAGGCCGAGGAGGTGTCGGCGGTCCGTGGACTTCTCCCCGAGGGCGCGACACTCCATGTGCGGTCTCGCCGTCTGGCCAAGACGCTCGTCTGCTTCCAGACCTGCACCCCCGCCACGACCGGTCCCGCAGGGCTCGAGGTCGAGTTGCTCCCCGAATTCGACGCCGGGGAAAGCTCTCCCGTGAGATTCCAGCTCGTCAGGAACGGCCGCCCGCTGACAGCACACCCGGTCACCGTGAGTTTCGGACAGGGGGAGCGCCGCGAGGTTCTCACTGATCAGGAGGGCCGGATGCGCCTTCCCGAGGGGCTGACCGGACCGGTGATGCTTGTCGCTGCGACCCTGGATCGACCGACGGAAACCGGCGGACGCTTCGTCACCAACAATGCGTCCCTGACGTTCGAGGCGGCAGCGGGTCGCGACGGCAGCGCCCGGTGACGTTGCGCGTCTAGATGGGCGAGCGTGAGGCGACGACGACGATCCCGCGCCACAGCCCCGGCTCGAGTCGCTCGCGCGTCGCCGGGCGTGTTCTCGATGCGTCCCTGGAGCGAGGCTTCACCGTCTCGCTCCAGGCGGATCCCGGGACCGTTGGGCCGCAACCCGGAAGACGCGCGCGGAATCGTCGCCAGCGCCGGTCCGCCCGCCCATGGCTGGATCGGTCGCGATCGGGATGGCCGCGGTGACGGCGGAGGCTGCTCACCGGGCCCGCGCCCTGTTGGCGCTGGGTCGTGTGGACGATGCGCTTGCCGTCACAACGCCTTTCGCGGCCGAAAGCGGCGCCCCGGCCGCAGTGCTCTCAGCCCACGCCGCCGCGCTCAAGGCCAAGGGCGATCGCGAACAGGCCCTGCGCTTCTACGAGCGGGCGGCGCTCGCCGCGCCCGGCAGCGGCGTCGCGCAGCACAATGTCGCCGCCCTGCTCGGGGACCTGCGCAGGTTCGAACAAGCCCGGGAGGTCGCCGAACACGCTCTGGCCCTGGGACTTCAGGCCCCCGAGACCCATCAGGTGCATGGGCGCGCCCTGCTCGGACTGGGAGCGCTGGAGGACGCCGAGCGGGCGTTTCGCAAGGCGCTGCAGCAACGTCCCGATTACGCCGACGCGCACCGCGATCTCGCGCAGCTTATCTGGATGCGGAGCGGCGACAGCACGGCGGCGGGGGCGCAACTCGACGCCGCCCTGGCCGAGACGCCCGGCTCCGCCCGGCTTCACCTGGTCAAGGCGAGGCTTCTGGAGGCGACCGGCGACGTGTCCGGCGCCGCCGCCGTCCTCGCCACTGCTCTACGCGCGGCGCCGGCGGACGTGGCTCTGCGCGTGGCGGCCTCGCACATGGCGATGATGCGGGACGAACCGGAGGAAGCGGGCATTCACGCCGACGCCGCCGCGAGCGTCTCTTCTGATCTGACCGTTCTGGCTGCGGCGTGCACGGCCCGGCTCGGCCTCGGCAAGGCCGCCGAGGCCAGCGAGGTCGCGGCCTCGATGCTCGCGCGGGCTCCTCACAACCAGATGGCCTGGGCTCTTCAGGCCACGGCGTGGCGGCTGCTCGAGGATCCGCGTTGGCGCACGGTCTGGAACTTCGATGAATTGGTGCGGTCGTACCGGATCGAGGTTCCCCCAGGCTGGCCGGACCTCCCATCCTACCTTGCAGACCTGCAGGAGGCCCTTGTCGATCTGCATGGCGCCCTCAGGGCTCACCCGTTCGAACAATCGCTTCGTGGCGGCAGCCAGACCACGCAGCATCTTGAGGCGGCGCCGCACCCCGCCGTCCGCGCCTTCTTCGCTGCCGTTGACGCGCCGATCCGGCACTACCTGGGCGCGTTGGGTGAATCCCTCGCGCCGCTCCAGGCGCGCAATACCGGCAAATACGCCATCGCCGGCGCCTGGTCGGTCCTCCTCGGGCGCGGCGGCAGCCATGTCGACCATGTGCATACGCAAGGCTGGTTGTCCTCGGCCTTCTACATCGACGTGCCGAGCACGGTGGGCCAGCCCGGCCGCCAGGGATGGCTCAGATTCGGACAGCCGCCTTTCCGCACTCGTCCCTCGCTTGACGCGGATCACCACGACAGACCCCTGCCCGGCGCCCTGGTCCAGTATCCCTCGTACATCTGGCACGGCACGGTTCCGTTCACCGCAGACGAAAGACGCCTGACCGTGGCTTTCGATCTGCTCCCCGCCTAGTCAGTCGGGCCCATGACGAGCGTCGGATCGGTGACTCACTCGCGCCCCGGACCGGAGCCACGGGCGTCCTCCGCATGGCGAGTTCCGCGAGTGCGAGGCGGAACCTGGTCGACGCGGTTCACTGATCAGATCGGCATCGGCGCGCCCTGGTCCCGCCGAAGGGCCTGCCAATAGTCTGCAGGCGCCGGCGTGCCGTCATGCGTCTCGATGACCAGGGCCGGGTTCGGCATCGTCAGCCGGGCGTGACGCGGACTCTCGCAGAAGGCATAGGCGCGCGCCCACGTCGTGATGGCGGCCTCCGTCGTCTCCTCCGAGCAGGCGGCGCTGACGCGCTGGCAGAATTCGAGCGACCTCACCAGGATGGACGGGTCGTTCCGCCGCGACAGGGCGCGCAGGGCGTCGAGGTAGTCCTCCCGGAACACCGTAGGGATCACGATCCGGGACAGGCCGCCGGCCAGAAGCTCCTTGGTCATCATGATGCGGCTCAGGCGGCCGTTGCCGTCATTGAAGGGATGGACGTCCGACAGCAGGAAATGGACGAACACGGCGCGGGAGAACGGGTCCTTCAGGCTCTCGAATATCGAGACGCCCTCCCGCAGGGTTCCCTCGACCCGGTCCGGGGCGACGAAGGTGGTGTCCCCGGCCTTGTTGGTCCGGGTCTTGAACTGGCCCGGCCGGACCGACGGCCGCGCGTCCATCAGGATGCGGTGACGCTCCTGGATCTCGGCGATGAACGCGTCGGCTCCCCGGGCCCCGGCCGCCCGCTGCCCCAGATCGACGAGCTGGAGGTAGGCCCCCAGGACATCGTGCCCGTCTTCCGGCCGGGCGTCGGGCATCTTGCCTTCGAACACGATCTCGACGGCTTCGCTGACGGCGAATTCCGTGCCTTCGATGAAGTTGGAGAAATAGGCCTCTATGAACGCACCGCTCGTCTTGCGGCCGGGGGTCGCGTCCCGATCGGGGATAGACAGCGGAGCGCGGGCCTGAAGATGATCCGCCAGGATCACCAGGCGACCGACGCAGGCCGGGTCCAGAGGCGCGCCGGCGGCGCGGGCCCGGCCCTGGACCGTGCTGAGCCTGTCCTGGCGGGTGCGCAGCAGCGCGCCGATCAAACCGTTCAGGACGTCGAACTCCTTTTCCCGCTCAAGGAGGGGCGCCAGGACCCGGGCCTGGTCCCGGATATGATTCAGACCTTCTTCGCCGTGGGTCGAGCACAGACTTTCAAGAGCGGCTTCGACCCCGGCCTTGCCCAAGGTGCGGGCCGGTCCATTCCGGGCGCGCGACGGACTGAGGTTGTCGAGCAGCTTTCGGACCGGTCCCGCCAGCCAGGATCCCAGATAGGGGATGTCGCCGTCGACGGGTCCAACACCCTGACGGATGTGGATCTCAAGACCCGGGAGGGTGATCACATCGCGGGTCCGCGGCGCGCTGACGAAGACGTGGCCGACCCCGGTCGGCGCGCCGCTGGAGCGGTCCCTCCACGGCTGGCTTTCCATGCCCGTCCGGTCGGTGGCGACGCCGTCGGGAACGAGCCTGCCGAGGATGGTCGACCATTTTCGACGCACGACGGCGTCGATCGGCTCGGCGCCGGGCTCGACATAGACGCCGGTCGCGATGCGAACGAGCTTGCCGCCTTCATGATCGCGGCGGATCTTCCTGTCGGTCGCTTCGCTGCCCGAGGGCGTGAAGAGGATGTCAGCCATGACCGTCTCCCAAGACCGCGCGAAATACAGGAAATGTCCGCCACGCCCCCTTAAATCGCAACAATGTCCGCAAGTGTCACTTAACGTAGTTTCTCTTAAGACGCCAGCCGAAGGCCAAATGTCCGTGTAACTCCCTTATCGTTCGAAAATGTCCGTCACGTTCTCTTTTCATACGGAGAGCTCCAGTTCCCATCAAGGTAGACGCGGCCTTGGCTGTGATCGTCACCTCCGACCTGTGGGTGGTCCTCTGGTTCTCAAAAACCGATCCCCATATTCACGGAAGATTCTGGAGCCGCATCGATGACCAGCAAGGCGCATTGGGAGAACGTCTATCAGTCCAGGGCTGTGGACGAGGTAAGCTGGTACAGAGCCCATCTGGACGTCTCGCTGAAGCTCATTGAAGGCGCTGCGCCGGATCGCAGCGGCGCGATCATCGACGTCGGGGGCGGGGAAGCGACTCTAGTCGATGATCTCGTGACACGCGGCTACGGCGACGTGACCGTGCTCGACATTTCCCAGGCGGCGATCGATGTGGCGAAGGCCCGGCTGGGATCTTCAGCTGCTTCGGTGCACTGGATCGCCGGTGACATCACGAACGTCGAACTGGCGCCAGCCCGGTACGATCTCTGGCATGATCGGGCTGTGTTCCACTTTCTGACTGGGGCCAAAGACAGGGCGGCCTACGTCGCCCAGGTCGCGAGCGCGGTCAAACCCGGCGGTCACGTCATCGTCGCGACCTTCGGTCCGGGAGGTCCCGAGACGTGCAGCGGACTGGATGTCGTGCGCTACGACGCCCGGAGCCTTCACGGCGAGTTCGGGCCGAAGTTCCGCCTTTTGAACAGCGTTACCGAGTTGCACGAGACGCCGTGGGGGACTTCTCAACCGTTTATGTATTGCTTCTGCCGATTGGAGTAGATGGCGCGCTGTTCGGTCTCGCGGTCATCCGCCGGGAATTGGTTCGTTGTAACGCCGGGCGCGTCTCACTGGACGCGCTAGACCTGGTCAACCGCTAGGTAGGTCTCTCTCCAGCCTTGGCAGCAGCGAGACCCACGGCATGCACCATCGAAGGCCTCACACCCGATGGTCAAGGGTGAACAACGCGGAGCCTGTCCCGGACTAGAACCCGAAATCGATCTGATCCGCCGAGGTCGGCCGTTTCCGCCGTCGGGGCCGGGTCGCCGGTGCAGCAGCGTTCGCTGGCTCCTGTACGGCCGTAGCCGCCGGGACCGGCGTCTGCCGAATCGTCTGGGGGCGCGGCGATCGCGCGGTCTGGATGAGCTTGGGCTCCCGGGGCCGGGCCAGCGGCCTCGGACAGGGCAGGCCCCGGGTCTTGCGTGTCGCCTTCCAGGCCGTGAGTTCACTCTCCCACCAGCCGACCCGGTTGGGCGAGATGCGCACCGGTTCCGGAAAATCCCCGACCTGCTGCAGACGCCACGCGGTGGACCGGCTGAGGCCCGTGACGTCGCGGACCCGATCCCAGGGCAGCAACCGGTCTTCCGGCCCGCCCGTCTCGACGGGTTCACCCTCGGGCGCGAACGTCACGCTCCGTCTCCGAGCATCCCGTCGGCCGCCGCTTCGAACACCTCGCAGAGCACCCGCGCGTCAAGCGCAGCGTTCACGCTATCGCGCGCCGCCCACCGCCTGGCCACGTCCTTGATCGCGAAGCTCGCAGCCGGGTCCGCCAGCAGGTCGGCAACCGTGAGCGGAGGCGCCGCAGCGACCTGTGTGATCACGTCAGCCACTTCGCCGCCCCCTGGCCGCCGGCGGCGCCGCAGTGCGGATGTCGGATATCTGCGACCGCGCCCACTCCCGCAACAGGCCACGCGGGTAGTAGGGTTTGGACCGGATATGGCGGCAGGGTGGACCGTTTCCACCGGCGGACCACAGCCGCGCCAGGCTGGACGGCTTCAGGCGAATCCCGAGCGGGGCCAGAAACGCCGAGGCCTCTGCCCGGGTCAGCAGATCCTCGTCGCCCGTCGACGCGCTCTCCAATGCGCCGTCCGCCTCACCGATCATCGTCCTGCTCCACGTGGACGGCATTGCCGGGAATTGGTCACGCCTTGACCCGCCGTCAGCGCCAGATAGCAGTCGACCACAGAAGCCACATAAGCCTGGGTCTCTGCGATATCCGGAATGCGGCCAAGCCGGGCCACGCGTCCTGGGCCGGAGTTGTACGCCGCCAAAGCCAGCCTCAAATCCCCGAACCGCAGGATCTGACGGGCGAGATAGTCGGCCCCTCCCCTCAGGTTCTCGACGGGATCGAAACGGTCCCTCACCCCCAGTTCCAGGGCCGTGCCGGGCATCAGCTGGGTCAGGCCGCCCGCGCCGACGGGAGATCGCGCGTCCGCCCGATAGGCGCTTTCCGTGATGACCAGCGCGTGCAGCAGTTTGGGATCCAGGCCGTGCGCCACGGCCGCCGCATCGATGGCGTCCTGGAAGGGCTGGTTCAAGCTCGCCAGACGTGGAACCGTCGCGCCGTCCAAGGCGTCCGCAACGGCCGGTTCGACGACCGGCGTCCCGAACAGACCCCCGCCGGCTCTGCGCCAGTCCACGTCCTGGGCCGAGGCCGGCGCGGCGACCGCCAGTGTCATCGCGGTGATCCAGATCACTCTCACCATGTGAAGGTCTCCCGATAGACGCCGGTCACCTCGGAGCGGTGGACCGGGCCGAAATAACGGCTGTCGAAACTGGACGGCGTATCGCCGAGCAGGAACAGTTCGTCCGTCCCGAGGCGCCGACACTCGCGCCACGCCGGGAGGGCGACACCGCGCCGATCCCGGTCCTGGACGACAACGGTTCGCCAGGGCGTAACGACCCGACCATCGCGCCGACAGACGGTGTCGCCGCCGACCGCGGCGATCCGCTTGATCAGCAGCACGTCGTCCGGCATTCCGAGCCGGCCGAGATAGGCGCGGGCCAAGTCCGGCTGCGGGATGGCGACGACCGCGCCACGCGCGGGCACGGCGCCGGGCTGCCGGAAATAGACGCCTCGCGGCAGGCTGGGGCTCTCATTGACCAAGGCCAGGGCCGGCGTGTGGTCCGCGATCACGGCCATGCCGGTCAGGGCGACGACCGTGGCGGCGATTACCCCCCAACGGCTTCTGAGGTCGAGACGCGCGGTCATGGCCGGTAGGGCTCCAGGATCAGGTCGCGGGTGATCATGACCCGAACGGGCGCCCCGGCCCTCAGCCGGATCGTAGGCCGGACCTCCAGTTCGCGATCCACCAGCCGCCCGCCGACCTGGGAGCCCTCGATCGCCGCCGCGTCCCCGGCGTCGCCCAAAAGGCCCCCGGATCCGCCGCCATCGTCATCGCGGGCGATCTGGCCCAGGGTGGTGATGGCCCCGGCGAACAGCGTCCCCACCAGCAACGGCCACAGCCGCCGGTCCACCTGGCCCCGGACGCCGACCGCGCCCTGGGCGTCGACGCCGGGCTCGCTGGTCAGAATCAGACTC
The DNA here is from genome assembly GCA_030693575.1 of Brevundimonas sp. Classification (GTDB taxonomy): domain Bacteria; phylum Pseudomonadota; class Alphaproteobacteria; order Caulobacterales; family Caulobacteraceae; genus Brevundimonas. The sequence goes on from JAUYAG010000078.1 coordinate 17,085, forward strand.
TTGCCGTTGGGCAGGATCAGCCGTTCCCAGGTGAGGAAGGCCCGGCGATCACCGTAGGCGCTCTCGCCCTCGGACGTGCCGACCAACCGCGTGCCTTGGGGCAGCAGCAGGTGGCGGCCGCTCACGGAGTCATAGACATTCTGGGTGACCGTCGCGATCACGGGTCCCGCGCGGGACGTGTCCACGGCCGTCAGAAGCGCGGCGGGCACGATGGCGCCGGCCTTCAGCTCGAACGGCGAAAGCGGCGCCACGAGCGTATGTCCATTGTAGATCGCGCCATAGTCCGGGTTGACGGCGGCCGACCGGAACCCGCCCGGAGCCGGCGCCGCCGGTTGGGAGCCGGCGGCTTCGGCTCCGGCGTCTGCGAAGAACAAGCCGGAGCGCGCCGCCTGCTCGCGTGGGCTCGGTCCGCGGGCGCGCGACGAAGGCGCCGGTCGATAAGCAGGCGCATAGGCGCCAGCGGTACGCCCCGCCTCCGGTGTCGGCGTCGCGCCCGTCGCCGCGGCCTCCTGAGTCCTGTCCCCGATGCGCGGCTCGGGCAGACGATCGTAGCTCGCCGGTTGATCCGTGACCGCTTCGGCGGGGCGGACCACGCCGCGCGCCTGGTCTTCCCGCGCCTCGGCCTGCTTGTCCCGGGCGCTGTCACGCAATTCGGGCTGGACCACGAAGGCCCAGGCGAGGGAGCCCGAGACCAGCACCGCGCCCCCGATGACAAAGGCCTGGACAACGGATTTGCGCAGACGCACCGCTTGGGGACGCGCCGCCCGGGTGTTGAGGCCCGGCGCCGGCTCCTTGGGCGAGATGGCGGGCCGGGCGGACTGATGAGGATCGATGTCGGTCATGAGCGGGTTCCGGACAAACGACGGATGCGGACGACCTGTGGACGACGGTCGCCGAGGCGCAGTTCGGCCTGGTCGAACAGGCGGTCGACGACGTAGAGACCGCCGACCTGCCGGTAGTTGACCATCTGCGCCTCTCCATCCGGGGCGATGACGAACAGGGCGGGCGCCTCGTCCACCTGCAGCTCCGCATCGAAGGTGATGAAGGTTCTCCGGCCGTCGTTGAACACCGACGTGGGCGTCCAGCGCGGACGGCGGCCCTGGGGTTCGATCCGGTAACGGCCGTCGAGCTCGCCCTCCGGCATCACCACGGAGGGCGTGACAGAGCCCGCGACGGGCGTAACGGCGTCCGCCGGGACGCTCTCAGCCAGGATCGAGTCCGCATCCCAGGCCACTGCGGCATTGAAGGCGTCGGCCGCGCCGCTCTTCAAATCAATGAGATAGACGCGCCTGTTCGTTGTCAGCACAAGGTTGGTTTCCAGGCCCCGTTCGAGGGGTTTGAGCAGCACATGGGTCCGCTGGCCCGCCCCCTCGCCCGAGACCGCCTCGCCGATCTGCCAGCGTACGGTGTCCCCCGCCGCCTTGGCCACGAGGGTCTCCCCCGGTGCCAGGGTCAGGGTGGTGACCCGAAGGGGCGCGGTCCAGATCTCGAACACGCGTCCGGGCGACCAGGTGAAGACCTGGACCCCGCCGACGAAGGCGTCCTCGCGGGACGGCGCGCGCGCCGTCGCATTGGCCGCGGCGATGGCTTGCCGCCCGGTCGCGCCGGCCGATGCATCCCGTGCGTCTGATGGGACCGTCGCGGCCGGCGCCGCGCGGACGGGCGCCGTCTCATAGGCCCGCTCCGTCGGCGAGCGGCCTTGCGGACCCTCGGCCACCGCGAGGGCCGGTTCGGGTTCGATGACCGGCGTCGATGTCGGGGCGTCCATGGGCGCCGAAGCGGTCGTCCGCCCCATCAGGGCGGCCGACGGCCGCAGGCCATCGCGAAAGACCGCGCAGCCGGACAGCGACAGGCCCAGGGCCGCCAGGATCAGGAGGCGTCGGGGGTCCATGATACGTCCTCGATTTTCAGTCCAAGGGGGTTCTTCATCAGCTCGGCCTCCGTGCGGGGCGGCTGGATCGTGGTGGTGATCAGGGCCCGCCAGCGTTCGGCCCCGGCCGACTGGCCGTTGACGAAGCGGGTCTCGCGCCATTGCAGGTCGAAGGTCCGGTCCGTCCGGCGGACCACGTTCAGGATCTCGACATTGACCGCTTCGCGCCCGACCTCGGCGAAGGGGTCGTGGGTCTGGGCCCAGGCGTTGAGAAAGGACGCCGCCTTGGGCGTCATCAGGTCATAGGCCCGGAGCCAGTTCTGGCGGATGACGATGGGATCGATGCTCTTGGAACGGACATCACGAACCCAGCCGGCCAGGGCGTGACCGATCTGGGCCTCGTTCGGTTCATAGCGCCCGCCGATGGCGGTGATCCTCTGGGTCTCGCCCCAGTCGGACACCTCGACCACGAAGGGCTTCACCACGGCCCGGTCCGCCTGGACCCACCAGCCGGCGCCCAGGAAGCCGGCCAGCGCCAGATTGGCCAGGGCGATGCGGCGCCAGTTGCGGGCATGGGCCAGGGACAGGCCCATCCGGTCGTCCCAGACCTGGCCGGCGCGCTGGTACGGCGTCTGGTCGGGCGCGGACGCCAGGGCCCGTCGGGGCCGGAAGAAGGGGTGCATCTCAGGACTCCTCGGTCTTCAGATTGGGCGACAGGACGCCGCTGGTTTCCCCGGCCGGGAGCAGACCGCGGCCGGTGTTGGCGACGAAGAAGGCCTGCAGGGCCGCGGACCGCCCCCGCGGGCCTCCGCCCGTGGCCGTCGCCGACCTCGACGCGGCCCGGTGAAAGTCCGCCCTCGCGGCCTGGGCCTCGGCGGCGACCGTCCCGGGCGAACGGCCTGGCGCGTCCTTCGAGGCCCCCGGCCCGCTCGCCGACGGGGTTTCGTCCGCGGCCGTTCCGTTCGCAGCGCTGTCCGACGCGGTCTGCGGTCGCCAGGCGACGGCGCGCTCGCCGACACCGCCCGTCCCCGCCGAGGCGGTCACGGCTCCGCCTGACGAACGGCGCGGACCGGACGGCGGCGGATTGTCGTTCGAGGGCTTCGGCGTCGACGGGCCCTGCGGGTTCGGCGGCGCGGGCGGGCGTCCCGACCCGGCCCCCGC
>JAUYAG010000087.1 GCA_030693575.1 Brevundimonas sp.
GCCATGTTCGCCAACATGGCTGCGTCGCTGATCAAGCACGAGCAGATCACGACCACGCTTCCCAAGGCGAAGGAACTGCGTCCCTTCGTCGAGAAGCTGGTCACGCTCGCCAAGAAGGGCGACCTGCACGCGCGTCGTCAGGCCATCAGCCACGTCCGTGACGTGCCGCAGGTGGGCAAGCTGTTCGAAACGATCGGCCCGCGTTACGCCGACCGCAACGGCGGCTACATCCGCATCATGAAGGCCGGCTACCGTCACGGCGACAACGCCGCGATGGCCGTGATCGAGTTCGTCGATCGCGACACCGCCGCCAAGGGCCTGGACTCGGGTCCGGTCTATGCCATCGAGGGCGACGAAGAAGCGTAAGCACGCTTCCCGTCCGGGGCTTGAGAAAAGGGCGGTCCGCGCACAGCGGGCCGCCCTTTTTTCGTCAGCGCCAGGGAAGGACGGACAGGCCCTGCCTGTCTGTCCGGGCGGCCCGCCGCCAGTGGCCGCCGCCGGACCCCAGGTGATGCACCGATGGCCAATGTTGGTGAGATCCTCTAGACAGACGCGGAAGGGGCCTCGCGGTAGTGGCGGACTCCGGGGTGGTATGGATGTCCTCGGAAGAGTTCCCCGTAAACATTGAGGGGGCTGACCTTTCCGTCGCCCTCGAGCAGGATCGGTTCAAACAGTTCCTCGACCAGATTCCGATCGCGGTGGCGGTCTCGGAACTCGTCCCGGTCGAAAAGGTGATCTACGCCAATCACCAGTTCGAGCGCCTGTCGGGCCAGTTGAACGCGGCGGTTCTCGGCAAGGGATGGCAGGGCCTGCCGGGGGCGGCTCTCGGAGCGGAATCACCCGTGTCGTTCGGTCAGGCGATCGTCGACGGAGCCGACTACCTCGGCACGTTCAACATGCCTCACGACGACGGCAGCATGCTGGTCGACGCATGGTCGAGCCTCATCGAGGATGACGAGGGCGCGCCGGCTTTCAGACTGGTGGCGCTCGTCGCGGCGGCCACGCGGACCCCGTCGATCCTCGAACAGCTCGAGGAACAGGTCCTGGAAAAGGACACCCAGCTGAAGGAGCTTCAGCACCGGGTCCGAAACAACCTTCAAATGATCACCGCGCTCATCCGGGTCGAGGCGCGGGGCGTTTCGGACCTCACGACGGGCGAGGGTTTTGATCGGCTGGCCGGGCGGGTCGAGGCCCTCGGCCTGCTCTACCGCGCCTTGAGCGAGAACGAGGGCGACGGAAAGGTCGACCTCGGGATCTATCTGAGCGAGATCGCCTCGGCGGTCATGCGGGCTCACGCCGTGGAAGGAGTCCACCTCGATCTGCAGGTCGACATGTGGCCGGTTTCCCTCGATGTCGCCATGCCGGCAGGGCTTGTGGTCAATGAACTCATGACCAACACGCTCAAGCACGCCTTCAAGGACGCGTCCGGCGGTGCGATCACCCTGCACTGCAAGATCGACGGGGCGGGGGGATGCCGGATCATCGTCGCGGACGACGGGATCGGTCTCCCGGCGGGATACGCATGGCCCAAACAGGGCAAGCTGTCGGCGCTGATCGTTCGGTCCCTGTTGCAGAACGCGAGCGCCCGGATGGACGTGCAATCCACACCCGGCCACGGCATGAGGGTCGAGATCGTCTTCTTGAGTGGAGACGCGACGAGGGTGCGATGATCGACATCGTCTCCTACCGCCCTGACCACGCCGCCGCATGGCGGTCGCTGAACGAGGACTGGCTGCGGGCCGGCGGCTATGCGCTGGAGGCCAAGGACCAGCTTGTCCTCAGCGACCCGCGGGGCGTCATTCTCTACAGGGGCGGGCACATCTTTATCGCCGAGCGCGACGGTGCGCCCGTGGGCTGCTGCTCGCTGATGGCCATGGCCGACGGCGGCTTCGAGGTCGGCAAGATGGCCGTCACTGAGGGCGCGCGGGGCCTAAACCTCGGCTGGCGGCTGCTTGAGGCCTGCGCGGCGGTGGCGCGGGGGCAGGGCGCGCCGCGCCTGTATCTCGAGACCAATGCCGCCCAGACCCACGCCATCGCCCTGTACCGCCGCTTCGGCTTCGTCGACCTGCCGGCCCAGCCGACGCCCTATGAGCGCTGCAACGTCTGGATGGAAAAGCTGCTCTGACGGCTATTCCTTCGACAGGTCCTGCTTCCGGAACCAGGCCAGGGCCCCGATCAGGGGCAGGATGGTCCACAGCGCCAGCCCGGTCAGGGACCGCCACACCGTCTCATCCGTCAGGGGCGCGGCCAGGGCGCCGGGTGCCACCGCGGCCTTCAGCGTGTCATAGGCCAGGCCCGGCAGCAGCAGTTGCGGCAGCCACATCTGCGGCTCCCAACCCAGCAGCGGCATGGCGGTGCCGACGATCCCCTGAACGAAGCCGAGGGCCCAGGGCACGAACAGCGCGGCCAGCAGGGACCGGGTCATCACCGCCGTCAGGAGGGCGATCAGGGTGAACTGGACGATGCGCACATAGGACAGCAGCCAGACCAGGGCTGCGCGCCCCGCTCCCGCGCCGTCGATAGAGAAGCTCATGCCGCGCTCATAGATCACCGCCTGGGCGATCCCGAAGATGACGCTGGCGACCAGGAAGGTCAGGCTCACGGAGATGGCCAGCAGCTTGACCAGTCCGACCTTGGCAAGGATCAGCGAGATCCGGTCATTGCGCGCGCTGATCAGCCGCCAGGACTCCCAGCGGTAGTCGCCGGCATAGATGGTCGCCGCGGCGATCAGCATGCAGATCAGGATCACGCCGTTGGCGCTGCCCGCGGCCGCGAACGAGAAGGCCTCCGCCAGATTGACCGGCTCCACCGAAGCAGGGACGACCAGACCGGCGGCCTGGGCCGCCTCCTCGCCCTTGGACTTGCTGATCATGTGGTAGAAGACGCCGCCGACGGCGAACAGCAGCGGCGTCAAAAAGACGCTGACGAACACCTGCAGCCGGTTGAGCGAGAACCGGTAGACCTCGGCCCTGAGTGCATCAGCCAGCATGGGGTGCCTCCGGGGCGCGGACAGAGCCGGTTTCGGTGAAGAAGACGCTTTCCAGATCGGCGCCGACCCAGCGGGCCTCGTCGATCTCGATCCCGGCCTCCACGAGGGCGCGGATCAGGGCTGGGCCCTCGGCGCGCGGGACATTGGCCAGCACAGCGGCCTCGTCGCGCGAACCGCGGGCGCCGAGGATGCCCAGGACCTGTTCGGCCGGCTTCACGGACAGGCGCAGTTGCTCGCCGGACGCCGTCAGCTCGCTGACCGCGCCTTCGCGCACCAGCCGTCCCTTGTGCATGATCGCCACGCGGTCGCAGATGCGCTGCACCTCCTGAAGCTGGTGGCTGGCCAGAACCACGGTCACGCCGTCGTGGTCGGCGAGCGAACGGATCAGGGCGCGCATCTCCTGGATGCCGGGCGGATCCATGCCGCTGGTCGGTTCATCCAGAATGACCAGTTCCGGCTTGCTCATCAGGGCGGCGGCGACGCCGAGCCTCTGCAGCATGCCGACCGAGAAGCCCTTGACCTTGCGGTCGGCCGCTTCCGTCAGGCCGACGCGTTCCAGCCAGTTGGGAATGTCCACCTCGGCACCCACGCCGTGCTCCAGCGCCAGCCAGCGCAGCACCTGGCGCGCGGTCATGTAGGGCGGGAAGCGCGGCGTCTCGATCATCGAGCCCATGCGCCGCATGGAGGCCACCTGGCCGACCGCGCCGCCCATCACGGTCGCCGAACCCTCCGTCGGCCGGATCAGGCCCAGCAGGATACGGAACAGGGTCGACTTGCCGGCCCCGTTGGGCCCCAGCACGCCATAGACCCCGCCACGCGGGATGGAGAGGTCCAGCCCGTCGAGGGCGCGGACGGTTCCGTAGGTCTTGGTAAGCCCACGCGTTTCAATCACGGCTGTCATGCCGGCAGCTTGGCCTCGCGCGGCGGCGTCGCGCAAGACGGCATGGCATTAAGCTTTCGCAACCTCGGCTTGCGGGATGGCCATGCCGAAGCAGATCAACTCGCCGTCGGGCGCGAGAACCAGCAGTTCGCGCTGGCCATAGGGCTTGTCCACCGGGCCGTGGACGTCGGCGGGCGGCAGGGTGTCGAGCTTCGGCTTGAGCTCGGCGTAGAGGGCGTCCACGTCGCGCACGTCGACATAGTAGGCGAAACGCCGCCGGCCCGGCGCAGCCTCGCCTTCCTCGGCTTCCAGCAGCCGGAAGCCGACCGTTTCGCGGTGGATGTAGGCATAGCCGTCCTGGCGGAACGGCACGGCGAAACCGAGTATGTCGATGAAGAAGTCCAGCGCCTTCTGCAGATCGGGGACATGCAGGAAGGGCGTCACCTGCTCGAAATTGGTCATGGCGGCCTCCGCCCCCAACCTGCCACGGGGCTGACGGAAGCGCACCTGTCCGCTAGAAGGCCCTCCCGCCCGGAAAGCCCCATGTCCGCCCTGTCCCGCCTCCGTTCCCACCGCGCCGCGCTCGCCTTCATCTTCGTGACGGCGGTGCTCGATATCGTGGCCATGGGCATCATCATTCCGGTACTGCCGGTCCTGATCGAGGATTTCGTCGGCTCCAATGCCCGTGCCGGCATCATCAACGGCGTCTTCGTGGCCCTCTGGGCGGCGATGCAGTTCATCTGCTCGCCGATCATCGGCTCGCTGTCGGACCAGTACGGCCGTCGGCCGGTGATCCTGATCAGCTGTGCCGGCCTGTCGCTGGACTATGTGCTGATGGCCGTGGCGCCGGACCTGTGGTGGCTGGCGCTGGGGCGGATCATCGCCGGCATCACCTCGTCCAGCTTCACCACTGTCTACGCCTATATGGCTGACATCACCGCCCCCGAGAAACGCGCCCGCGCCTATGGCCTGATCGGCGCGGCCTTCTCCGCCGGCTTCGTTCTGGGGCCGGTTCTCGGCGGCTTCCTCGGCGAATTCGGGCCGCGGGTTCCGTTCTGGTTCGCGGCGGCCCTGTCGGCCGTGGCCTTCTTCTATGGCCTGCTGGTCCTGCCCGAGAGCCTGCCCGTCGAGAAGCGGATGACGTTCAGCTGGAAGCGGGCCAACCCTGTCGGCGCCCTGATCCTGCTCAAACGGCACACCGAGCTCAGCGGCCTCGCGGTCGTGAACTTCCTGCTCTATTTCGCCCACCACGTCTTCTCGGCGGTCTTCGTTCTCTATGCCGCCTACCGCTACAGCTGGGGACCGCGCGAGGTCGGCCTGCTGCTGGCCCTGGTGGGCGTGCTCGACATGCTGGTGCAGGGTGTTCTGGTCGGACCGGTCGTCAAACGGCTGGGCGACCGGTCGACCATGGTCCTGGGTCTGGTCGGCGGCACGGTCGGCATCGCGGCCATGGGCTGGGCGCCCGACGGCCTGATGTTCATGCTCGCCATGCTGCCCAATGCCCTGTGGGGTCTGGCCATGCCGACCCTCCAGTCTCTCATGACGCGCCGGGTCGGCGAGGACGAGCAGGGCCAGCTGCAGGGCGCCAATATGAGCGTCGCCTCCATCGCCGGGGTCATGTCGCCGCTGTTCTTCGGCTGGGTCTATTCCTTCTCGGTGGGGGACGGCGCGATCGCCACGCGGCTGTGGATCGCGGAGGTTCTGGAGTTCGCGTCCGTCGGGGTTCAGCGCGCCGCCGTGCGGGTCCTGACCGATCCGGGCCTGGCCTTCTATCTGGCCGCCGTCGCCCTGTTGCTGGCGGCGCTGATCGGCTGGTGGGTCGGACGTCAGGCCGAACGTCAGGAATCGAGGGCTGCCCGGCCGCCGTCGGTGCCTTGATCCCGTCCCAAAGGCAGGGCGGAATGGCGATGCCGCCCTTCCGACTGACGATGTGGATGATGATGAAGACCCGAACCCTCGCGATCGCCCTGGCCCTGACGCTCGCCGCCTGCGGCCAGCCGAACGACAGCCAGGCCCAGGACGGCGTCTTCGCCGAAAACCGCGTGGTCCCGGGCGACGCCCTCGCGATGAAGTCCAGCTTCGCCCCCGTGGTGCGCACCGCGGCACCGGCCGTGGTCAATATCTCGGCGCGCGGGGTGCAGCAGGTTCGGGACCCGTTCTGGGGCATCCCGGGCCAGCGCCAGACCGGCTCGGTCGGCTCGGGCGTGATCGTCCGGCCCGACGGGGTGGTGGTCACCAACAACCACGTCATCGCGGGCATGCAGCAGATTCGCGTCACCCTGAACGACCGGCGCGAGTTCAACGCCCGGGTGGTGCTGGCGGACGAACGCTCGGACATCGCCGTGCTGCAGCTGGAGGACGTCAACGAGCGGCTGCCGACCCTGGATATCGACGACCGCGAGGAACAGCAGATCGGCGATCTGGTGCTGGCCATCGGCAATCCGTTCGGCGTCGGCCAGACGGTGACCAACGGCATCATCTCGGCCCTGAACCGGACCGAGACCGGCATTTCCGACAGTGGTTCCTTCATCCAGACCGACGCGGCTATCAACCCCGGCAATTCGGGAGGCGCGCTGGTCGACATGGACGGCGACCTGATCGGCATTAACACCGCCATCTTCTCGCGCTCCGGCTCGTCCTCGGGCGTCGGCTTCGCGGTGCCGGCCTCGATGGTGAAGCGGGTGGTCGATTCCGCGGTGGGCGGGGCCACCGTCGTGGTCCGGCCCTGGCTGGGGGTGAAGGGGGAGGCGGTCTCGGCCGAGATCGCCCGCAGCCTCGACATGGACCGCCCGCAGGGTCTGGTGGTCACCGAGGTCTGGCCGAACGGCCCCGGGGCCCGCGCCGGGCTGCGTGAGGGCGACGTCATCACCGCCGTGGACGGCGCCGAGGTCAACGATCAGGCCGGGCTGAATTTCCGCGTCGGCACCCGGGCACCGAACGAGGCGGTCGAGGTCACGGTCCTGCGCGACGGGCGGACCCAGACGCTGAACGCGCGGGTGCAACCGCTGCCGGGTAATGCGAGCACCGAGAACGCGACCGTTGTCCGCTCGGGCGTCCTGTCGGGGGCGCAGGTGCTGGCCCTCAATCCGGCTCTGGCCGACAGCCTGGGTGGCGATCCGTTCGCCAGCGGCGTGATCGTCGGTCGGGTTCAGCGCGGCAGCTATGCCAGCCGGAGTGTCGGGCTGCAGGCCGGCGACATCATCCTGACCGTCAACGGCCGGAGCGTGACGTCTGTGCAGCAGCTGGCCGATGTCGGCCGCGGCTCGGAACTGACCATCAACCGCCGCGGTCAGCGCATCAGCGGCGTGATCCGTTAGGGCTGACCCGGCGCTCCGGCGACGTGGCCTATTTCCGGATCGGCGATCCGATCGACCAGGTGTGGCCGAACGGGTCGCGCAGCTGGCCGTAGCGGTCGCCCCAGAACTGGTCCGCCAGCGGATACAACGGCACGGCGCCCGCCAGCAGGGCGCGGTTCCACCATTCGTCGGCGTCGTCGACCTCGAGATGGATGGTCACGCCTCGGGGGACGATGTCATGCTCGCCGTTGAACTCGGGGAATTCGTCGTTCAGCATCAGCGTCGCGCCGTTGATGCGCAGGGCGGCGTGCATCAGCCGCTCGCCGTCTTCCGCCAGCATCCGCCGGACTTCCTCGGCCCCGAAGGCGCGGGTGTAGAATTCGATCGCCGCCTGACCGCCCCGTGAGGGAATGGTCAGGTGAGGGGTGATGCCCGTCGTCTGGCCCTGTGCGGTGTGGTCGTCAGCCATGTCGCGCTCTCCTCGCTTCGCGCCACACTAACGCGTGAAAAGCGCGCCCGGAACGCCTATCTGTGAGCGTCCATGACCGACCTGTTCGAAGCCTCCGGCATCCACCCCCCCGACGCGCCACTCGCCGACCGCCTGCGGCCGCGGACGCTCGAGGAGGTGGTGGGTCAGGATCATCTGCTGGGGGAGGGCGGACCGATCCGGCGGATGGTCGAGGCCGGGCGTCTGGGCTCGATGATCCTGTGGGGCCCGCCGGGCACCGGCAAGACCACCATCGCCCGCCTGCTGGCCCAGGCCGCCGGTTATCAGTTCCAGCAGATATCGGCCGTCTTCTCCGGCGTCGCCGATCTCAAGAAAGCGTTCGAGGCCGCCCGCATGCGCCGCGCCGCCGGCCAGTCGACCCTGCTGTTCGTCGACGAAATCCACCGCTTCAACCGCGCCCAGCAGGACGGCTTTCTGCCATTCGTGGAGGAGGGGATCGTCACCCTCGTCGGCGCCACGACCGAGAACCCGTCCTTCGAGCTGAACGGCGCCCTGCTGTCGCGCTCGCAGGTCTATGTGCTCAAGCGACTGAACGATGCGGCGCTCGATCAACTGTTGATTCGGGCCGAGGCGCAGGAGGGCAAGGCCCTGCCGCTGACCCCGGAATCCCGCCATGCCCTGCTGGCCCTGGCCGACGGCGACGGCCGCTACCTGCTGACCATGTCCGAGGTCCTGTTCGACCTGACCTCGACGGAGCCGCTCGACGTCCAGGCCCTCGCCGGCATCCTGCAGAAGCGCGCGCCTGCTTACGACAAGAGCAGAGAAGAACACTATAACCTCATATCTGCGCTGCATAAATCTGTTCGCGGGTCCGACCCCGACGCCGCCCTCTACTGGCTGGCGCGGATGCTGAACGGCGGCGAGGATCCGCTGTATCTGGCCCGCCGCATCGTGCGCATGGCGGTCGAGGACATCGGCGAGGCCGACCCCCTGTCCCTGCTGGTCGCCAATGCGGCCAAGGACACCTAC
>JAUYAG010000089.1 GCA_030693575.1 Brevundimonas sp.
TCCCTCCCCCGAGGGGGAGGGAGAGGCAGATTGCCTGCCGTGTTTCCGCCCCATCCGTTGTGGATGAGTTCGCCATGCGTCCTTTCCTGATCGCCCTCCTCGCCTTCTCCGCCGTCGCCGGACCGGCCGCGGCCGAGACCCGTTATCTGGCCTATGACGCCTCCGACCGCGTCACCCAGGCCATGACGCGCGGCATCACGCTGGAGGCCGACCGCGGCCTGTTCGGCGCGATCAGCGTCCGGCGGATCATCTCCACCTCCAACCGCGGCTCGGCCGACATCCGCCGTGGCGGTCCCGACGCCGTGCGGCGGGCCCTGCCCGCCGGCTCGCGCGAAACCTCGGTCTATACGATCACGCCCGAAGGCGGCGGCCGGGGCCTGAGCCGGGCCCTGTGCCCCGGTGCGGAAGAAACCTGGATGGTCATCGGCCGGGTCCGGCTGGCGCGGCCGATGACCGTGCATGCGGTCGGACGCTGGCCGGACGGCGGCTACCGTCACTGTGTCCGACTGTCCTACAACTGGCGCGGTGAATGGGCCCTGCCGCCCGTGAGCGGGCCGGACGATGATGTCCGCCTGCCCACTCCCTGACGCACCTGTGGCGCGATAGTCATTCCCGCCGTCACTTACCCCCGCTAGGGTTGAGGCATGACGGTCGCCGACATCCGCAGCACCGCCCCGCGCCAGAGGGGTCTCAAGAGCCTCGCCGGGGCCCTGGCCTTCCTGTGCCTGGTGCTGTTCCTGCTGGCCATCGAACAGAAGCAGGCCGTGGCGGCCTGGGCTGCGATCCGCGACGACGCGGTGCCGGCCACCGGGCGCGTCGCTGACTGGGCGGGACGACTGGCCTCCGGTGAAGGCGACGGCATGACCGGCCTCAAGGCGGCCCTCGCCGACGACGGCAATCCGCTCGTCGCCGCATCGACCGACGCCGTGCTGGCCGGCGAGTTCGGTCCCGCGGACGAGACCGCGCGCGCGGCCCTCGGCGGCGCGACCTTCGCCGGCGCCATGGTGCGGTTCGACACGGGTGACAGCTTCCGCACCTCGCCCCTGCGGATCGCCGCCGGGCGCGACCATTTCGTCTTCGGCCAGACCTTCGCCGACCGGCTGGAGGCACCCGCCGACGCCCAGATCGAGCTGCGCCGGATCATTCCTGTCACGCGCGGCGAGCCGTTGAAGCCCTCGGCCCTTTGCGCAGACCAGGCCCCGGACATGGTCGCCCTGCTGCACCGGCGCGACCGCCTTGACCTGATGCTGTTCCGCGCTCCGGCCCGGTTGGGCCCGGATGCCCCCATCGCGACCCTGTGCGGGGCGTGGCGACTCAAGGCGCGATGAAGCGCCGTCTCAAGGGATACGGGCCCGGACCTCTGGTCGCCGCCATGGCCCTCGGCGCCGTCGCCGCCCTCTGGACCTGGACCGCGCCCGGCGACCCCGCCCTCTGGCCGGCGTCTGCGACCGAACCCGGCGTCGAGGTCCATGTTCTGGACAACGGCTTCCACACTGATCTCGCCGTCCCCCGCGCCTCGCTCGAGACGCGGCCCGGGCCGTTGGCTGAGGCGGTCCGCAATCTGCCGTCCGGCGACTGGATCCTGATCGGCTGGGGCGACGCCCGCTTCTATGTCGACCAGAGCCCCATCGGCGACCGGCTCCCCGACGGGGCGCGCGCCTTCTTCCGCCCCGGCAACGCCTCGGTGATCATGCTGGACCCGGCGCAACGGGATCCGCGCCTACTGGTCGCCGCCGACCGTCGCCGCACGCTGCGCCTCTCCGTCGCCGGCTTCGAGGCCATGGCCACCCATATCGAGGCGTCGCTCGACCTCGACCACGGCCGCGCCCGCATCGCCACCGCCCGCGCCGGCGACGACGCCCGCTTCTTCGCCAGCCATGAACATTTCTGGATCGGCCGGCTCTGCAACCACTGGAGCGCCGGCGTGCTCAACGCCGCGGGCCTGCCCGCCAGACCGCTGCGCGCCATAACTTCGTCGGAGGTCATGGCCACGATCGAGCGGGTGCAATTGGACACAACGGCCCCACCGGACTAGACCCCGCCCCTTCGCTTTTGAGAGCCGGGTCCGACCCCCGACAGGCGACGAGGACAAGACCATGAGCAACCGCAAACCCAAAAAACCCGCCGCCAAGGCCGGCACGGTCAGCCAGCGTCAGCTGCGCGCCTCCGAAATGATCCGCCACGCCCTCGTCGAGGTCATGCGCGAGAACGAGATCCGCGACCCGGCCCTGGTCGGCGTCTCCGTCACCGTCACCGAGGTGCGACTGTCGCCCGACCTGAAGCACGCCACCTGTTTCGTCGAGCCGCTGGGCGCCGGGGTCGATACCGCGCCCGTCGCCGGCCATATCGATGAAATCGTCAAGGCGCTGAACGTCCACGCCAAATTCCTGCGCGGCGCGCTGGGGCGGCACATCGACATGCGCTTCACCCCCGACCTGCGCTTCCGCCACGACGAGAGCTTCGCCGCCGCCGAACGCCTCAACCGCCTGCTCGACGATCCCCGCGTCCGCGCCGACGTCTATGTCTCGCCGTTCGAGGACGACGACGCGGACGACAGCGCCGGAAACACCTAGTGGGCCGCCGCAAGAAGGGCGAGATCGTCAACGGCTGGGTCTGTCTCGACAAGCCGTTCGGCATGGGTTCGACCGAGGCCGTCTCGAAGGTCCGCCGCCTGTTCGACGCCCAGAAGGCCGGGCACGCGGGCACGCTTGATCCGCTGGCCTCCGGCATCCTGCCCATCGCGCTGGGCGAGGCGACCAAGACCGTCCCCTTCATGATGGAGGCGCAGAAGGTCTATCGCTTCACCATCAACTGGGGGATTTCGACCGACAGCCTCGACCGCGAGGGCGAGATCACCGGCCGTTCCGACGTCCGCCCCGATGTCGAGGCCGTGCGCGCGGCGCTTCCGGCCTTTGTCGGCGAGATCGATCAGGTCCCGCCCCAGTTCAGCGCCATCAAGGTCGACGGCCAGCGCGCCTATGACCTGGCCCGCGAAGGAACCGATTTCGAACTGGCCAGCCGCCGGGTGACGATCCACGAGGCCTCGGTCAGCGATGCGCCCGACCCCGACCACGTCGAGCTGGTCATCCGGACGGGCAAGGGCGTCTATGTGCGCTCGCTGGCGCGCGATCTGGCCGCTGCTCTCGGGGCCGAGGGGCATGTTTCCGCCCTGCGCCGCGAGCGGGTCGGACCGTTCTCGACGGAAAACGCCGTATCGCTGGATTTCCTGACCGATCTGGTGCATAGGGACGCCGCCTCGGAAGGCTTGCTTCCCGTTGCGACCGCCCTGGACGACATCCCGGAGCTGGCCGTGACGGACCAGGACGCCTTCTCGCTTCGTCAGGGACGACCGATCGTTCTGCTCCCCGGACAGGTCGAAACGCTCAAGAGCCGCCTTCGGGACGGCTCCCGAACCGTTTCAGCCTTTCAGGGTCAGACCCTCGTCGCTCTCGGTCAGTTGCGGGCCGGCCGGCTAGAACCCGACCGCGTTTTTAACCTCCTTTAGGAGTACACCCGATGTCGATTACGCCCGAGCGTAAGAACGAAGTCATCGCCGATAACGCCCGCTCCGCCGGCGACACCGGCTCGGCCGAGGTCCAGGTCGCGATCCTTTCGGAACGCATCGCCAACCTCACCGACCACTTCAAGACCCACAAGAAGGACAACCACTCGCGCCGCGGCCTGCTCAAGATGGTCTCGCAGCGTCGTCGCCTTCTTGACCACCTCAGCAAGGTTGATCGCGAGCGCTACACCGCTCTGATCGGCAAGCTGAACCTGCGCCGCTAGGCGCAGAACGCGGATGAGATTTGGGGCGCGGGCCATGTCCGCGCCTCTTTCCGCATCCAGAGACCGGCGCGCCGCCGGACGTACGGCGCTGACGCGAGGGCCATACCGGTCCTCTTCTCCCGGGTTTTCCGCGATGGCGCGGGGACCCATGGACCGAAGGACTGAACGCCCGACGCTCCACCCACTGATGGGACCCCGCGCGGAATCCGCCCGCGGGATATGAAAGACGAATATGTTCGATATCAAACGCAAGACGATCGACTGGGCCGGACGCCCGCTGACCCTGGAAACGGGCCGCATCGCCCGTCAGGCCGACGGCGCCGTTCTGGCCACCTACGGCGAGACCGTGGTGCTGGCGACCGCCGTGTTCGCCAAGAGCGCCAAGCCCGGCCAGGACTTCTTCCCCCTGACCGTGAACTATCAGGAAAAGACCTATGCCGCGGGCAAGATCCCCGGCGGCTTCTTCAAGCGCGAAGGCCGGCCTTCGGAAAAGGAGACCCTGGTCTCCCGCCTGATCGACCGTCCGATCCGCCCCCTGTTCGTCAAGGGCTTCAAGAACGAAGTCCAGGTGGTCTGCACCGTCCTGGCCCACGATCTGGAAAATGACCCCGACGTCGTCGCCATGGTCGCGGCCTCGGCCGCCCTGGTGATTTCCGGCGCCCCCTTCATGGGCCCGATCGCCGC
>JAUYAG010000091.1 GCA_030693575.1 Brevundimonas sp.
CGAGGTGCGCGGTTCAGGTCTGGCGGGCACCCGGTCTTCCGGAAGCGGGCAGGGCTACAGCGCGACCCTGGCGCGGACCCCGGGCCGTGACCGCCTCGGCTGGCGCGCCCAGGTCTGGCGCCGCGATACCGACTTCGCCAACGCGTCCGTCGCCGTCTCGCCCGACCGGGCGACGACCACGCCCGCCAATGACCAGTTCGCCACGCCCGCCAGCGGCTGGGGCGGCAACCTCGCCCTGCGCGGCGCGGGCCTCGATTTCGGCAACGGCCGTCTGGAATGGGAGCTGGGCGCCGACGCCCGCTTCAGCGAGGGCGAGACGCAGGAGCGGTTCCGCTACATGGCCGGCCAGTATACCCGCGACCGGTTCGCCGGCGGAGAGACCGCGGTCGCCGGCGGCTATGCCGAGGCCTCATGGAGCCGTGGACCCTGGCTGGTCGCCGGCGGCGTTCGGCTTGATCGCTGGGAAAACACCGGGGCGCGGCGGCTGGAGCTGGATCGCGCGACCGGCCTGCCGACCCTCGACGAGACCTACGCGGACCGGTCCGGCGACGTCCTCAGCGCACGCCTCGCCGTCCGCCGGGACCTGACGTCCGATCTGGCCGTCCGCGCCGCGGCCTATTCCGGCTTCCGCCCCGCCACCCTCAACGAACTGCACCGGCCCTTCCGGGTCGGCAACGACCTGACCGAGGCCAACGCCACGCTCGAGCCCGAAACGCTTCAGGGCGTCGAGGCCGGTCTGTCGTGGGACGATGCGCGCACAAGCTTCGGCGCGACCGTGTTTGTGAACCGGATCGAGGCCGCGATCGTCAACGTCACCCTTGGCGCGGGTCCGGGGATCATCACGGCCCTGCCGCGCGCGGGCTTCATCCCGGCCGGCGGCGTGCTGCGCCAGCGTAGGAACGCGGGCGTCATCGAGGCCGTGGGCCTCGAGCTGACCGCGGAGCATCGCCTCGACGACGTGACCCTCGTGGGTGCCCTGTCGGTCACCGACGCCGAGGTGGACGGCGGGGCGGCCGCGCCGCAGCTGACCGGCCTTCGCCCCGCACAGGCACCCGTGCTCAGCGCCACCGCGGGCGCGGACTGGCGCGTGAGCGATCATCTGACGCTGGGCGTCCGCGGCCGCTACGAGAGCCGGCGCTTCGAGGACGACCTGAACAGCCGGGTGCTCGAGGCAGCCCTGACGCTCGACGCCCGGGCCGACTGGCGGGTGCGCGAAGGCGTCACGCTCTACGCCGCGGCCGACAACCTTCTCGACGCGGCGGTCGAGGTATCGGAAACCGCCAATGGCGTGGCGGGCTTTGGTCCGCCCCGCACGCTGAGGGCCGGTGTTTCTCTCAACTGGTAAGGGGGCTTCGCCCACGGGGATGTCCCGTCCGGGAAAGCCGGGGTGCGTGGCGTTGGGCTCCGTCCAGCGATAGTTGGTCTCCACGACAAGGCCGCAGAACATCTGGAATGAATGTCTCGGTGCACAGTGCCAACAGGGCGGCGTTTCACGGCTGGCCGCGACGCCGCCAACGCGATGAGGCGGCTGCGACTTGCGCTTCTGAATCGGCAGAGGCACCGGTATCCTCTCAGCCGTCATGACGGTCGAAAAGGGATGCAAGCGTATGTCGCTCACGGGACGTGAACTGCGGTCGGCCGTTTCTGACGGTGTGCTGAGGCTGTCACTCGATGAGGTTGTGATCGGAGACCTTGCGCCTGACGAAATCGTCGTGCGGGTTGAGGCGGCTCCGATCAATCCAAGCGATCTCGGCCTGCTGATCGGCCCAGCTGACCTTGCGTCGATGCGCTCAGAGGGATCCACTGGTCAGCCTGCACTGGCTTTCGACATTCCAGAAGCCAGGCGCGCCAGTGTCGCTGCACGCGACGGCCAATCGCTGAGCGTAGGAAACGAGGGGGCGGGAACGGTCGTGGCGGCCGGCGAGCAGGCCCAGGACTGGATGGGGCGGTGTGTCGGCATGATCGGGGGCGGGATGTATGCTGACCTTCGCAAGATCAGAACGCGCGACGCGCTGCCGCTTCCTGAAGGGGTAACCGCTGCCGAAGGGGCTGCGCTGACGGTCAATCCGATGACGGCGCTTGGCTTTGTAGAAACAGCGCGCGCCGAAGGTCACTCGGCGATCGTGCACACCGCTGCAGCGTCAAGCCTCGGCCAGATGCTGCAGAAGATCTGCGCCAGCGATGGCATTCCTCTCGTCAATATCGTCCGATCTGACCAGCAGGTCCAACTGCTGCGTGACATCGGCGCGAGCATTGTCCTCAACAGCCGTGACGCAGATTTCAAGGCGCAGCTTGTCGACGCGGTCAGCGCGACCGGTGCGACCGTAGCGTTTGACGCGATCGGAGGCGGCTCGCTCGGCAGCGACATCATGCGTGCGATGGAGAAGGGGGCTGTCAATCGCATGACAGAGTACAGCCGCTACGGCTCGTCGAGCTTCAAGCAGCTGTACACCTATGGTGCGCTTGATCTCTCACCGATGGTCCTGGATCGCCTGGCGTTCGGCTTTCAATGGAGCGTATCGGGATGGCTGCTGACGCCGTTCCTGCAAAAAGCAGGGGCCGAGACCGTGATGCGCATGCGCAAGCGCGTGTTTGATGAACTTACTACGACCTTTGCGACGCGCTACACGAAGACGATTGGTCTTGGCGAAGCACTCGAACCTGAGCTGCTGCGCGCTTACGAACGCAAGGCTACGGGTGAGAAGTTTCTCATCAATCCAACGCTGAACTAGATTGCGCTTGCCACCCATGGCGAGCGTTCCAGGCGTCAGCCCGTGGTCCGGTTGGCACCACGAGTTTGGGTCCTGTTTTAGGGTAGGGCCGTGTTCTATCAAAAAAGAACGACGATAAAACAATATTTTATGATGAGTGCGTGGCGGTGCTGTCAGGCGAACGACAACTCGTCTCCGCCCGGCGCCGGCTGGGCAGGGGGAACCAAGGCCTGCGCCGCGAGCGTCTCCAACCAGTTCTGCCGGCCCTACCACCGCGCCGGATGGGCTGGCAGAGCCCCTGGATGCCTTGAAGGCCCTGATTTCGATCGACAGGATGCGGTCACCTGACCTGCCAGCACATGCCCGCTCTCGTGGACGACGGCCGGAGCGGCTTAATCGTCATGGCCGCTGACAACCCCGTATTCGCCGCGTTCATGAATGATGTTGGCGCGACCGACAAGAAGGTCGTCAACCCTGCCGATGCGCTGCACATCCTTATCCTTGTAGGGCAGGGAATGCAGGATGTAGCGCATCGCGTTGAGCCGGGCGCGCTTCTTGTCGTCTGACTTCACCACGGTCCATGGACTGTCGGCGGTATCGGTGTGGAAGAACATCGCTTCCTTGGCGCGGGTGTAGTCGTCCCATTTGTCGAGGCTGGCGAGATCCACCGGGGAGAGTTTCCACTGCTTGAGCGGATGGACCTTCCGTTCCTTGAAGCGGCGACGCTGTTCCAACTGGCTGACCGAGAACCAGAACTTGATCAGGTGGATGCCGCTGCGAACGAGGTTGCGCTCAAATTCCGGGGCCTGGCGAAGGAACTCCCGATATTCCTCCTCGTTGCAGAAGCCCATGACGCGCTCCACCCCGGCGCGGTTGTACCAGCTGCGATCGAACATCACGATTTCTCCCCTGGTGGGCAGATGTTCGACATAGCGCTGGAAATACCATTGGCCGCGTTCGACATCGCTGGGCTTCTCAAGTGCGACGACGCGTGCGCCGCGCGGATTGAGGTGTTCCATGAACCGCTTGATCGCGCCGCCCTTGCCGGCGGCGTCGCGTCCCTCGAACAGGATAACGACCCGTTGATTGGAGTCCTTGACCCACGACTGCAGCTTGAGAAGCTCGGTCTGCAGGGCGAATTTCTCGCGCTCGTAGTCCCGGCGAAGCATCTTGAATTTGTAGGGATAGCCGCCCTGCCGCCAGTCGTCGGCCAGTTCGTCACTGGTGCGACGCGGACTGCCCGGCGGCTTCGGCAGGCCGAGCGACGCGCGCAGGCGTGCGGCGTCGTCGGGTGATGCACCGGTCAGGATCGCTGCTATCCCCTCGTCCATACCGGAGCCGCCCGTTCGGGTGATGTCCTGCAGCGCGGCGATTTCGGCTTCCTGGGCGGCCGAGGTCCGCTCGTCGGCCAGGCCGGATTCAGCAGCCGGCGACACGCCCTCCGACGGGTCTTGCGGGCCGAGCCCCTTGGCGCTGCTGTCCTGATTGATGGTCATGTTATCCAGCCCGGCGAGTGTTCCGAATAGATGCTGACCCATTTCCGCACTTCATCAGCGCCAAACGCAACCATCAATTGGCGTCGGCCGCGGAGAAGTCTGGCGCGCCGCCCGACAGGGGCGCGGATGTAACGGAAGTCCTGCGCCAACCGGTCTCCGGCATGGTCGGCCAAAGCCGCCGTCGCGGAGGATGGGGCCGTACTGGCCTGGCGGAGGATCGCCTGAGCGGCTCTCGCTCCGTCACAGTCTTTGATCCGGTCGGCTTTACTGGAACGGTCGAACGGAGGCCTCCCGTCTTCCGATCCGACAAAGGGAGCCCCGGCGCCGGAAATCCAAATTGTCTCAACCCGCGAACGGCAAAACCCTGAGCACATAGGCGACGATGGCCGTCACCGCCGAGGCGGCCACGGCCAGACCCACGAACCAGGCCAGCCGCTTCCACAAGGGACCGGCCGGTTCATCGGACTCCGGGGGAGGAACGGGTTCAATGATGATAGCCGGACTTGGTGTCGACCTTGCCGCAGAACACCCAATAGACCCATGCCGGGTAGCCGAGGATGGCCGCGAAGAAGCTCTCCGGCACGACCGGCTTGCTGACCACGGTCTTTTCCGTCCTCATCTTCGCCGTGGCCGCCTACATGATCTGGAAGAGCGCAGGTGCGTTCTTCGGTGCGTCGGCCGGCGCCTGACAGGCTCCGCACTCGTGCGTCCGGACAGGGGTCCGCCACGGATCCTGATCGGGGATTTCAGGCCGGGGGCGTCCTGCTCCCGGCCTTCAGCCAGAGAGGACCACCATGCCTTTGCCTGATCCGGATTCCCAAGAAGCGCCCCGGGCAGAGGACTGGGCCGGCGAGATGGGGGCCAGATGGCTGGCCAACATCGATCGCTTTGAATCGATGATCGCGCCGATCGGCGAAGCCCTGCTGGCCCGGGCCGGCTTTCAACCGGGCCAGAACGTCATCGATATCGGGTGCGGCGGCGGCGCGACCAGCCTCGCCATTGCCTCGACGGTCGGTGCGTCGGGAAGCGTGGTCGGGATCGACATCTCGCCCGAGCTGATCGCAAAGGCGACCGAACGCGGCGTTGCGGCCGGGGTGCCGAATGCCTGTTTCGAATGCGCCGATGCGTCGCTCTACCAGGCTGAAGCCCCCTTTGATCGCCTGTTCTCGCGGTTCGGCAGCATGTTTTTCCAGGAGCCCGGCCCGGCCTTCGCCAACCTGCATCGATGTCTGAAGCCGGGGGCACGCATTGATCTGGCGGTCTGGGGCCCGCCGCGCGACAATCCGTGGATGATGGAGATGATGGGCGTGCTTCGCAGGCATGTCGATGTCCCGCCCGCCGTGCCGCGTGCACCCGGTCCGTTCGCGTTCGAGGACCTCGACTATCTGAACGCGGTCCTTGCGGAGGGCGGGTTTTCCGGGACGGAGATCGTGGCCTGTTCGGTGCTTCAACCCCTCGGCGGTGCCGGGGCGACGCCGGAGGAGGCCGTCCGGTTCGTCGTCTCATCCCTTGCGGCCGGTCGCCTGCTGGAGGGCCAGCCTCGGGCCGTGCAGGATCGCGCCGGGGACGACCTGTTGTCGCTTTTCACCGCCGCGCACAGGCCCGGTCAGGGTGTGATGATGGCCGGCTCGGCCTGGCTTGTCACCGCGACGGCCTGAGGGAGTTTCAGCGTGAGCAGCTTCTATGATCGACAGATCCTGCCGCGTCTGATCGGCTGTGCCTGCGGTGCGAAGCCCATCCGCAGGCAGAGGGCGAAGATCGTGCCCCGCGCGCGCGGACGCGTGCTGGAGCTCGGCATTGGCGGCGGCCTCAACCTGGCCTTCTACGATCCCGACCGGGTGGAGAGCGTCACGGGCGTCGATCCCTCTGAAGGTCTGCGGTCCCTGGCCGAGGACGCCCCTCGACCGTCAGGCCTGACGGTCGAGATCGTCGCGGGCCGGGCCGAGGCGCTGGCGTTCGACAGCCGGAGTTTCGACACGGTCGTCTGCACCTTCACGCTTTGCTCGGTCCAGAACCCGGCTGCGGTCCTGGCCGAGGCACGCCGGGTCCTCAAGACGTCGGGAACCTTTCTGTACAGTGAACATGGCCTGTCGCCGGATCCCGGGGTGCAGCGGTGGCAGCGGCGCATCGAACCCCTCTGGCGCCCCCTGGCCGGTGGCTGTCACCTGACCCGTCCGGTAACCGCCTCGATTGAAGCGGCTGGCCTCGTCATCGAGGCGGTCGAGACGATGTATCTGCCCGGGACTCCCCGTGCGTTCGGCTGGTGTGAATGGGGCGAGGCCCGCCCGGGCTGACGGTCCTTCAGCCACCGCCTCTTAGTCCGGCGGAGGCTGAAACGGGGCGCACCGCGTGCCGATCCGTCGCGGAAGGGTGCCCGGGACGCGGCCGCAGCTTGACCCACCCTCGAATTCGTGGCGAACCGGGCCTTCTACACGGCGACGTCGCGTGACGGATCACCGCTGAACGCGCCGTCCACAGGAGATTGCCCGGTGAAACGAGTTACCCTGATCGTCGCGGCGGCGTTGGCCGTGGCGGCTTGTGCGTCCGCGCCTGACACTGCGAGCAAGCCGGAAGCCCGCTCCTATCGCGTGAGCGAGAACGCGTCGGCCGACGTGGACGCTGCGTTGGCGCGGGCCAGGCAGTCGGGCAAACGGGTCCTGTTGGTGATGGGAGCCAACTGGTGCGGCGACAGCCGCGCCCTCGCCGGTTGGCTGGCCACCGATCGCTTCGCCGAACTGATCGAACGCAAGTACGAACTGGTCTTCGTGAATATCGGAATGCCAAGCAGCGGTGACGGACACAATCTGGGCATCGCTACCCGGTTCGGCATTCCGGCGTTGCCGGGTCTGCCGAATGTGCTGGTGCTGACAGGTGACGGTGTTCTGGTGAACCCGACGACGGCAACCAGTTGGGGGAACGCCGCGAGTCGTACGGGCGACGCAATCTACGATGAGTTGGCGGCCCTGGCCGATCTGCGAGTCTGAACCGGTAAGACCCGTCGACCAGGCGACAGCTGCTGACAGGGGTGAGCGAGCTGGCGCGGCAGCGAAAACTGGCCGGCACGCATTGTCAGAAGGGATTTGAGGAAGGCGTCTTGCAGCCACTCGCTAACCAAATCCATCATGATCGACCGGAATACGATGGAGAGGCAGCGAATCTCTTGGCTGAGTTCGGTGAGTGCAGTCCAGCGACAGATCGACTCCGGTCGTCGCGGCAAGGGCCGTGGCTAATCCTTGGGTGAAAAGGACCCGGCAGTTATCCAGGAAGTGCGTGGCGGACAGAGAGGGATTCGAACCCTCGGTAGGCTTTCACCTACACACGCTTTCCAAGCGTGCGCGATCGACCACTCCGCCACCTGTCCGTTTCCACGACGTAGCCGTAAGGCCTTCGCAGCGCGCCGGAGGTCGATCCGACGCGAGGCGAGGCTGATAGAACACCCGGACCCCCTCGGCAAGCGGCTCATGAGGTCCCATATGGAAGAATGATCGTTCGACCGGCCGCGTCGGATCGGGAAGGCCCGGCCTTCCGGGCGCGGCCTGCCAGGGAGCCTGCCATGACGTTCCAGAAGACCCACGAGATGCCGACGGCCGCCGAGGCCCTGCCGGGACGCGCGACGCCGCTGCACACGGACGAGGTCCACCATGTCAGCGGACGTCCGCTGAAAGGGCCGCATCCGGAAGGATTCGAGACCGCCATCCTCGGCATGGGCTGTTTCTGGGGCGTGGAGCGGATCTTCTGGCAGCTGCCGGGCGTCTGGGTGACCTCGGTGGGATACTCCGGCGGGATCACGCCCAATCCGACCTATGAGGAAACCTGCACGGGCCGTACCGGCCACGCCGAGGTGGTGCAGGTGGTCTTCAATCCGAAAGAGATCAGCTACGGCGACTTGCTGAAGGCCTTCTGGGAGAACCACGACCCGACCCAGGGCATGCGCCAGGGGAATGACGTCGGCACGACCTACCGGTCGGCGATCTACTGGCTGAACGACGCGCAGAGGGCTGAGGCCGAAGCGTCGCGGGACGCCTATCAGGCCGCCCTGTCCAGGGCCGGGCGCGGGACCATCACCACCGAGATCGCGCCGGCCGGGCCGTACTATTTCGCCGAGGACTATCACCAGGGCTATCTGGCCAAGAATCCGGCGGGCTATTGCGGCATCGGCGGAACGGGCGTGGTCTGCCCGATCGGTGTCGGCGTCGAGGCCTGACCATGGATCGCGCGGGGGTCGGCAAGCTCTGCCTGGCCTTGCCGGGGGCGACCCTGGATCATCCGTTCGGAGACGACCATGACGCCTGGAAGGTCGGGGGCAAGATGTTCGCCATGGTCGGCGCCACGGGCGGCATCTCGTTCAAGGTCTCCGACATCGCATATGAGGTGCTGACGGACTCCGGCCACGCCCGCCCCGCGCCCTATCTGGCGCGGGCCAAATGGGTGAACCTGCCGCGGATCGACGACTGGGCCGATGACGAACTGGCCGAGCACCTCGCCATCGCCCACAGCATCGTGGCGGGCAAGCTGACGAAGAAGGCGCGGGCGGCGCTGGGCCTCTAGTCGGCCGGCCGCGCCTTCTCTTCCGCGATCCAGCGGTCCATCCGGGCGTCGAGCAGGCCCATCGGCAGGGGGCCGTCGACCAGCAGGGCGTCGTGGAAGCGGCGGATGTCGAACCGGTCACCCAGTTCGGCTTCGGCCCGCGTGCGGATCGCCCGCAGCCGGATTTCGCCGATCTTGTAGGCCGTGGCCTGACCGGGCCAGCCGATATAGCGCTGCAGCTCGGTCTCGATGTTCAGCGGGGCGAGGGCCGAGTTGTCGCGGAAGCAGGCGCGGGCCTGTGCGATATCCCAGCCGAGCCAGTGGATGCCGGTGTCGGACACCAGCCGGCAGGCGCGCCACATCTCGTAGCTGAGGCGGCCGAACCGCTCATAGGGGGTGCGGTAGAAGCCCATCTCCTCGCCGAGGAATTCGGCGTACAGGCCCCAGCCCTCGGTGAAGGCGGTGACGTCAACGCTCTTGCGGAAATAGGGACCGTCCTCGGCCTCCTGCTGCAGTGCGATCTGGTGGTGATGTCCCGGTACGCCCTCGTGCAGCGTCAGGGCGGGCAGTTCATACAGGCCGCGCTGGTTGAGGCTGGAGGTGTTGACGATATAGCCGCCGGCGACGCCGTTCTCCAGCGAACCCGGATTGTAGCGCCCGGTGGTGTAGTTGGCCTCGATCTCGCGTGGCACGGGACGGACGCCATAGGGGAGGCGGGGCAGGGTTCCGAACAGCGCCGGCATGCCGTCGTCGGCCCGCTTGGCCATCTCCGAGGCCTTCTCCAGCAGCTGTTCCCGCGTCGTGGCGTAGAACTGCGGATCGGTGCGCAGGAAGGTCAGGAAGGACGCGAAATCGCCGGTCCAGCCGGCCGCCTGCATCTCGGCGTTCATGCGGCCGCGGATACGGGCGACCTCCTGCAGGCCGATGGCGTGGACCTCGTCGGGGGTCAGGTCGGTCGTGGTGTAGCCGCGCACCAGATAGGCGTACATCTCGCGCCCCCCCGGCCGGTGAACCAGGCCCAGTGTCTCGGGCGCGAGCGGCAGATAGTCCTCGCGCAGGAACCGCGCCCACTCCCGTCGCTGCGGCATGATCCCGTCGGCGACGGCGCGGGCGGCGCGGGCGCGCAGGGCGGCCTGCTGCGCCGCCGGAATGGAGGCCGGCAGGGTCGCGAACGGCTTGAGCAGCGGGTCGGCATCCGGCGTCAGCACCGCTTCGGGCTCGATCAGGGTGAGGGCGTTCTCGACGATGGAGCGTGGCTGGACCAGACCGGTCGCGAGCCCGCGCCGGGCGTTCTCCAGGGGTGCGGCATAGCTTGCGGGCATGGCCTCGAGCCGGGCGATCCAGGCCTCTGCGTCGGCGGCGGTCACGATGCGGGTGACGCTGGCGACATAGGCGAGGTTCTGTCCGGGGCCGCCTTCGGAGTTGAAGGCGTCGATCCGGCCGGTGTCGAGCGGGATCCGGGCGATCGAACGCTGCAGCACATAGGTCAGGAAGCTGTGGTTGAGTCGGTCGTCCTCGCTCAGGCCGGCCGGGTCGATCGCGGCCAGGCGGTCGGCGAAGCCCCGAAGCACCGGCTCCTGCGCGACCTCGAAGGCACGGGAGCCGTCGGGCAGGCGGGACAAGGCCGCCCGGTCGCCCTCCATGCCGGCATTGATCGGGTCCACGGCGCGGAGCCAGGTCTCGTAGTCCGCCAGCACTGCAGCCAGGGCGGGGTTCTCGGCGTTGCGCGCGACCGCGGTCTGAACCGGTGCGGGGTTGGCGAAGGCGGAGGTTGCGGCGGTGGCGAGCACGGCGATGGCGCAGGCGGTGATGACGCGTTTCATGAGGTCCCTCTCCCGGATCGGGCGGGACTGCACCGGAGCGGAGCCGTCGCGTCAACCGCAGAAGGCGAAGAACCGCTCGATATTGGGCACTGACTCCGGCTGGGGGGCATAGGCCTGTCGCTCCCCGTCCAGCCACAGGGCCAGCCAGCCGATCCGCCGGAAGCGCTGGAACACGGGCGCGTTCGCCGCCGCTTCGGCCGTCAGGAAGACGCCTTCATGCAGTTCGGAGGGCTCCGACCGGGCCGCAAACCGCTCCGTCTCGCCGCCCGCCTCAATGTAGATTTCAGGCTTGGCGTCCGGTCCCCCGACCGCGCTCAACGCCAGCCGTCCACTGCCCTGGCTGCAGTCCAGTCCCAGCCGCAGATCATCGCTCTCCGCCAGGCCATAGACCAGACGGGCCTCGCTTCCGTCGCGATGGTAGAACCAGTCGTGGTCGGCCACCGGCACCGGCGCGCCGGATGACACAACGTCGGGTGCCGGCGCTATCGGCGTTTCAACCGTGGCGCAGGCTGCAGCGCCAAGGGTCAGGCCGGTAAGGATGATCAGGACTGGGGCGCGCATCGTCGTCTCCGGCAATCAGCCGGAGCACAGTTCCGCGAACCGGCGCAGCTTGGCAAGGTGTGCCCCGGGGATCTCGACGGGCCGACGCTCATCGCCGACACTGATCGAGAGCCGCCCGTCCACAGTGAAGGCGGCGAACACCGGATGGTCCGTACGCAGCGCAAGTCGGGTGGTGGTGCCCCGCGCGGTCGCGGCCTCGGCGACCGCGGCCGATTCACCGGCCGTGACCCGCGCCATGCCGGTCAGGGCCGCGCCGCCGTAGAGTGTGAGCCGTGCGACGCTCGTGCCCGGATCGCATTCCAGGGTCGTGCGCAGATTGGCGGTGTCCGGGACCTCGTGAGCCAGAACCACGGGCTCGGCGTCGCTGTAAAGCGTCCAGGTCCAGGCGGACTCCGGCGGCGGGCTTTGCGCGGCAAGGGCCGCGATGAGGAACAAGGCGATCATGGCTCAGCCCCGCTGAAAGGTCCGGCCACTGTTGTGGTCAGACGCGGTCGGAACCGCAATAGGCGAAAAAGTCGCCGATCAGGCGGCGTTCGGCCGGGTTGGCCGACAGTTCAAACCGGCCCGCATCAGCCTCGACCGCCAGCTTGCCGTTCCGGATGAGCTGCTGCAGGGCCGGGTCACGCACCGATATCCGGGCCTCGCCCGGGAGTTCGCCGCTGAGGGGATCGATGGCCGTTTCCATCGACGCCCTGATCACACGGGGGCTGGCCGGCTGGACGTCGCCATAGACGACCGCCTGGGTCTGGCCCCGCTCGCAGGTCATCATCAGCGCCAGCTGGTCCGAGTTTTCAACGCCATAGGCCAGTTTGGCCAGTGAGCCTTCATGGCTGAGATGCCACCCCATCGGCGCGACGCCGCTCTGGAGATCGAGGTTTGTCGCCTGCGACCGGGCGGCGAAGGCGATGAGCCCAAGGGCGGCGACGGCTGGAATGGCGATCTTGAACATCAGGAATCTCGCGTCTGGTGTCGAAACGCTACATTCCATTAACGGTTCACGGCCCCGCTTGGACGCAACCGTGCCCGATCCGCGGTGTGCTGAATTTATCGCGCGTTCGGCGAACGACCAGATTCGACCGAGGCCGCGTCGGGTCGACAGGGCGGAGCCCTGTGACCGCGGCCCACCAGAATTTCCGCGTCGGGTCGACAGGGCGCAGCCCTGTGATTGCGGCCTGCCTAGAACGGGCTGAACCGCTCCACCAGCGACTGCGCCGCGGGAGCAGCCTGGACGCGGCTGATGTCGCCCCGGCCACCGTAGCTGATGCGCGCCTCGGCGATCTGGGTATGGGCGATGGTGTTGGCCGAGCTGATGTCCTCGGGCCGTACGATCCCGGCGACCGTCAGTTCGCGCACTTCGCGGTTGGTGCGCACTTCCTGCCGACCCTGGATGACCAGATTGCCGTTGACCATCACGTCGGTCACGACCGCCGCGATGGTCAGGCTGACCTTCTCGGACCGGTTGACCGAGCCGGAGCCGTTGGAGTTGGACTCGCCTTCGAGGCCGACCAGGTTGGCCGGGTCGAACCCGCCCGGGAAGGCCTGGCCGAGGCTGTTCTCGAGGCCGAAGAAATTGGTGACGCCGCCCGAGATGGCGTTGGTCCGGCTGCGCGCCGTCGAGTTCTGGGTCTGGACGCGATCATCGATGTCGATATTGACCGTGAGGATGTCGCCGACCCGGCGGGCGCGCTGGTCGCCGAAGAAGGTGCGGGCTCCGGCGCGCCACAGGCTGTTGGCGCTGGCGGCGCGGTCGGCGTGCTGTTGTTCGGGCGAGGGGAGGTAGGCCTGGCTGGTCGGGACCAGGGCGGCCGGATAGCCGATGGGCGCCAGTTCCGGACCGCGCACGGCCTCGATGGCGGTGGAGCAGGCCCCGAGGGTAAGGGCGGCGGCGGTGACGATCAGGACGGTACGCATGGAACTGTATCCCTCTATCGGGCGGCGAGCTGTTGGGTGGCGCGGGCGTCCTGGGCCGCCGGGCCGGCGAGGGCGAGGCCGGGGCCGATGGCGACGGCGTCGATGGTGCGGTTCGACTGGAGGTTCCGGACCGCCAGTCGCTGGCCCACGGCCGCGTTGCCCTCGGCCCGACCCGTGATGGTCAGACGGACGCCGCCGACCTCATAGGCGACCTCGACCATGTCATTGCGGGCGATGACGCGCTCGGCCAGGGCCGCGCGAGCGGGCTGGGGCCGGGCGGCCACGACAGGCGGAGCGTTGGCGGCGGTGGCCGAAACGGGGGCCGGGGCTGCGGGAGCGGGTGCGGCGGCTGCATTGCGCACCACCACGCGACGCAACCCGGACGGATTTGCCCAGTCCAGACCCGACTGGCGCGCAAGACTCTGAAGCTGACCGGCCTCAAACACGATCGAGGGGCCCGCACGCGCGCCGACCACGACGTCGGACGCGGCGCCCGCGCCGTCGAACAGATCGCCCAGGGTCACGCGACCATCGCTGTCGACCGGATTGGCTTTCAAGGTCACGGGCCCGGCGACGGCGGCGCCGGCGAGCATCAGGGCCGCGGCGGCGCCGAGGATCAGGGACCTCATGATTTCACCTGCGCGCTGACCGACAGCATCTGGTCGGCGGTGGTGATGACCTTGGAGTTCATTTCGTAGGCGCGCTGGGCGATGATCAGGGCGCTGATTTCAGCAACCGCGTCCACGTTCGAGGCTTCGGTATAGCCGTGCAGCAGCTGGCCGAAGCCGACATCGCCGGGCGTGCCGACGTTGGCGGCGCCCGAGGCGGCGGTCTCCATCAGCAGGTTGTCGCCGATCGCTTCCAGCCCGGCCTCATTGAAGAAGCTGGCCAGCTCCAGCTGGCCGACGATCGAGGGCTCGGTCGTGCCGGCGGTGATCACCTGGACCTGTCCGGACTTGGAGATGGTCACATCCACCGCATCCTGCGGGATCGAGATGTTGGGCTGAACCGCATAGCCGTCATCGGTGACCAGCTGGCCCTCGCCGTTGAGGGCGAAATTGCCGGCCCGGGTGAAGGCGGTCTCGCCGGACGGCAGCAGGACCTGGAAATAGCCGCGGCCGTCGATGGCGACGTCGTAGCGGCCGCCGGTCTGGGTCGGTGAGCCCTGTTCGGTGATGCGATAGACGCTGCCGGCCTTCACGCCCGCGCCGATCTGGATGCCGGTGGGCACGACCGTGCCCTGGGCGGACGACTGCGCGCCCATGCGTTCGACGTTCTGGTACAGCAGATCCTGGAACTCGGCCCGCTGGCGCTTGAAGCCGACGGTGTTCATGTTGGCGATGTTGTTCGAGATGACCTCGACGTTCAGCTGCTGGGCGGCCATGCCCGA
>JAUYAG010000092.1 GCA_030693575.1 Brevundimonas sp.
CTGACCGGCGTGACCAAGAGCTTCGGGACCACCCAGGTTCTGAAGGGCGTCGATCTCGAGATCGCCGACGGCGAGTTCGTGGTCTTCGTCGGCCCCTCCGGCTGCGGCAAGTCCACCCTGCTGCGCACCATCGCCGGTCTGGAAGAGGCGACCGGCGGCGACATCGCCATCGGCGGCAAGGTCGTCAACGACCTGGGCCCGTCCGACCGGGGCATCGCCATGGTGTTCCAGTCCTACGCCCTCTATCCGCACATGAGCGTCTACGAGAACATGGCCTTCGGTCTGAAACTGGCCAGGGCGGACAAGGCCGAGATCGACCGGCGGGTGCGTGGGGCGGCCGAGACGCTCAACATCACCGACTATCTGGACCGCAAGCCCAAGGCCCTCTCGGGCGGCCAGCGCCAGCGCGTCGCCATCGGCCGGGCCATTGTGCGCGAGCCGCAGGTCTTCCTGTTCGACGAGCCCCTGTCCAACCTCGACGCCGCCCTGCGGGTGCGGATGCGCTATGAGTTCGCCAGCCTGCACGAGCGGCTGAAGACGACCATGGTCTATGTCACCCACGACCAGGTCGAGGCCATGACCCTGGCCGACCGGATCGTGGTGCTGAACGCCGGCCGGATCGAACAGGTCGGCAAGCCGATGGAACTGTACGAGCGGCCCCGCAACCTGTTCGTCGCCGAGTTCATCGGCAGCCCGAAGATGAACCTGCTGCCGGCCGAGATCGTCTCCGCCACCGCGCAGGGCGCGACCGTTCGCACCGCGGCCGGCGAGAGCCTGAAGGTCGCGGTCAACGCCGCCCGGGCCAATGCCGGCGACAAGGTCACACTCGGAGTCCGGCCCGAGCATCTGACGACCACGGGCAAGGGCGACGCGGTCTCGGCCAGGGTCGTCTTCGTCGAAACTCTCGGCCACGCCACCTACGCCTATCTGACGGCGGGCGAGGAGCCGGTGACCGTCCTGCTGCCCGGCGATGTGCGGCCGTCCGCGGGCGAGACGCTGGGCCTGAAGGTCCCGGCCGATCAGGCGCATCTGTTCGACGCCGACGGCGAGGCTTTCGACCGGCTACAGGTCTGAGGCGTGTTGCATCGCACAACGCAACGCTTCTAGATGACAAGATGCCCGCCCCGGCCACCCTCACCGTCGACCTGAACGCCCTCGCTGCGAATTTCCGCACGCTGGAGGCCGTCGGCGGCGTTCCCGTGCATCCCGTGGTCAAGGCCGACAGCTACGGCCTGGGCGCCGCCGCCTGTGCGCAGCGGCTGATGGCCGAGGGCGCGCGCACCTTTTTCGTGGCGCGGACGGGAGAGGGCGAGCGGCTTCGCGCGGCCTTGGGTGAAACGCCGGCCATCTATGTGCTGGACGGCTGCCTGCCCGGCCGCGCTGCGCGCATGAGGGCGGCGAGCCTGCGGCCGGTGCTCAACGCCGACGCCCAGCTGGCGGAATGGCGGGCGGCCGGCGGTGGAGCCTGCGGCGTCCAGATCGACACGGGCATGAACCGTCTCGGCTTCCGCGTCGAGGGCGCGCCCGAGCCCTTCGAGGGGCTCGAACTGGTGCTCAGCCACCTGGCCTGCGCCGATGATCCGGCCGAGCCCATGAATGCGCGCCAGCGGGACACCTTCGCCGCGGCCTCGGCGCGCTATCCCGGGGCCCTGCGGTCTTTCGCTAATTCCGGCGGCGTCTTCCTCGGCGCCGACTATGGGTTCGACGCGACCCGGCCCGGCATCTGCCTTTACGGCGGCGGGCCCGAGGGTCGCCCGGACGCCCGCATCCGGCCCGTCGCGACCCTGGCGGCCGAGGTGCTGCAACTGCATGACGTCCCCGCCGGCGAGACGGTCGGCTATTCGCGCGGCTTCGCGGCGACGCAGCCGACCCGCATCGCCACCTGCGCCGCCGGATACGCCGACGGGGTGCTGCGCAGCTACAGCCCGCGGGGGCAGGTCTTCGTGGCCGGCGCGCTGCGCCCGATCGTCGGACGCGTGTCGATGGACGCCTGCGCGGTCGACGTGACCGGACTGGACGTCGCGGTCGGCGACCGGATCGAGCTGTTCGGCGCCAACCGGCTGCTGGACGACGCCGGCGCCGCGGCCGGCACGATCGGCTATGAGCTGATCAGCGCGATCAACGCCCGGGTGCCGCGGGTCTACGTCGGCTGAGACGACGCCTCAGCGCGCGTCCCGGACGACCGCGCCGCCCTTGATGACCACCGGCACCGTTTCCAGCATCCGTACGTCAGCGAGCGGGTCGCCCGACACCGCGATCAGATCGCCGTAACGGCCGGTCATGATGGCCCCCACGTCGCCTTCCCGCCCGAGCGCCTGGGCGGCGTTCCAGGTGGCGGCGCGGATCGCCTCCGCCGGGGTCATGCCGTATTCGACCATGATGGCGAACTGCCGGGCGTTCTGGCCGTGCGGATAGATGGCGGCGTCGGAGCCGAAGACCATCCGGGCCCCCGCGCGGTGGGCGGCGCGGAAATTGTCCCGTTGCAGCTGGCCGATCTCGCGGTCCTTGCGCAGATTGTCCTCTGTCGTGCCGAACTGCGTCCCCGTCTCCTGGGTGAAGTCGGTGTTGTAGATGTCCATCGACAGCCAGGTCCCGTGCTGGACCGCCAGCCGGATGCCTTCGGCGTCGATCAGGGAGGCGTGTTCGATGGTGTCGATGCCCGCGCGGATGGCGTCGCGGATGCCGGAGGCGCCGTGCGCATGGGCGGCGACCTTCAGGCCCCACATATGCGCCTCGTCGGCCACGGCCGTCAGTTCGGCCAGGGTCATCTGCTGCTGGCCGGGCTCGGTGTTGCGCGAGAAGACGCCGCCGGTGGCGCAGACCTTGATCACCTGGGCCCCGTATTTGCGCACCTCGCGCACGGCGCGGCGGGCGGCCTCGACCCCGTCGGTGTTGAACGGATTGGCCTGGGCCAGCGAGCGCGGCATGCCGGTGATGTCGCAATGGCCGCCGGTGGCCCCGAACGAGGCCCCCGCCGGAATGACCCGCGGCCCCTCGACGAAGCCGCCGTCGATGGCCTGACGCAGGGCCACGTCGGCGAAATCCGGACCGCCCAGATTCCGCACCGTGGTGAAGCCGGCCATCAGATTGGCGCGGGCATGGCCGACCTGCAGGATGGTCCCGAAGTCGTCGGCGTAATCCAGCTCGTTCCAGCCGGACACATAGGGTGTCGAGGCGAGATGGACGTGCATGTCGATCAGGCCCGGCAGCAGGGTCAGGCCCGGCAGGTCGAGCCGACGCGCATCGGCGGGGAGATCAGCGGGCACGGACGTCCCGACCGAGACGATCCGCCCATCGGTGACCACCACAACCGGATTGTCCACGTACCGACCGCGCTCGACATCGACCATGCGGGCGGCGGTGACCACCAGGGTGTCGGCGAAGGCGGGTGTCGCGAGCGCGAGCGAAAGCGCAACGGCGGCGGCCAGACGATTCAGCATGGTGGGTCTCCCTGTGGCGGCGAAGCTGGCATGGCGGGACCGCCGGAGCAACCGAGGCCCAGAAGGTCCTTCCCCCATTTCGGGGGGAAGGAGCTGGTCGAGCTTACCCGCCCCGGCCGCCGTGTTTCGCATACTCCAGCCGCGCCACGGTCCGGTTGTGGACCTCGTCGGGGCCGTCGGCGATGCGCAGCGTCCGGACCATGGCGTACATCTCGGCCAGGGGCGTGTCGGCCGAGACCCCTGCCCCGCCGAACGCCTGGATGGCGTCGTCGATGACCTGAAGCGCCATGCGCGGTGCCGCGACCTTGATCTGGGCGATCTCGGACTTGGCGTTCTTGGCCCCGGCCTCGTCCATCATCCAGGCGGCCTTGAGCACCAGCAGGCGGCACATCTCGATATTGGTGCGGGCCTCGCCGATGCGTTGCTCCCAGACCGAATGTTCGGCCAGCGCCTTGCGGAAGGCGGTGCGCGACAGCAGGCGCTGGACCATCAGCTCCAGCGCCCGTTCAGCGATGCCGATGACACGCATGCAGTGGTGGATGCGGCCCGGCCCGAGGCGCCCTTGCGCGATCTCGAAGCCCCGGCCCTCGCCGGCGATCAGGTTCTCGACCGGCACGCGGACGTTCTCCAGCACCACCTCGGCATGGCCGATCGGCAGCTCGTCATAGCCGAACACCGACAGCATCCGCGCGACGCGGAAGCCGGGTGTGTCGACAGGGACGATGATCTGCGATTGCTGGGCATGGGTGGCGGCGTCGGGGTCGGTCTTGCCCATGACGATGGTCATGGCGACGTTCGGGTGCGCCATATTGGTCGACCACCATTTCCGGCCGTTGATCACATAGTGGTCACCGTCGCGCTCGATCCGGGTCTGGATGTTGGTGGCGTCCGAGGAGGCGACCTCGGGCTCGGTCATCAGGAAGGCCGAGCGGATTTCGCCGGCCATCAG
>JAUYAG010000100.1 GCA_030693575.1 Brevundimonas sp.
GCCCGTGACGGGCAGGTCGGGGAATACGCGGATCCAGACGCGGCCCTGACGCTTCATCTGGCGGGTGATCGCGCGGCGGGCCGCCTCGATCTGACGCGCGGTGATGCGTTCCGGCTCCACCGTCTTCAGGCCATAGGACCCGAAGTTCAGCGAGAAGCCGCCTTTGGCGGCGCCGTGGATGCGGCCCTTGAAGGCCTTGCGGTACTTGGTTTTCTTCGGTTGCAGCATGACTTAGCTCTCACGTGCCCGGTCGCGGCGCGGACCGCGATCACCGCGGGGACCGCCGCGTTCACGGCCTTCGTTGGACGACGGACCAGCAGCCTCGGCAGCCCAGCGCTTGTCCTGGGCCATCGGATCGTGCTCGAGCACCTCACCCTTGAAGACCCAGACTTTGACACCGATGATGCCGTAGGTCGTCTTGGCCTGAATGAAGCCGTAGTCGATGTCGGCGCGCAGGGTGTGCAGCGGCACACGGCCTTCGCGATACCATTCCATCCGCGCGATTTCCGCGCCGCCGAGGCGGCCCGACACGTTGATGCGGACGCCCTTGGCGCCGAGACGCATGGCCGACTGCATCGAACGCTTCATGGCGCGGCGGAAGGCGATCCGGCGTTCCAGCTGCTGCGCGATGTTCTCGGCGATCAGCTGGGCGTCC
This sequence comes from Brevundimonas sp., assembly GCA_030693575.1. Classification (GTDB taxonomy): domain Bacteria; phylum Pseudomonadota; class Alphaproteobacteria; order Caulobacterales; family Caulobacteraceae; genus Brevundimonas. Next base: position 656 of record JAUYAG010000100.1, read on the forward strand.
GTCTCGGGCTTGCGCACTTCGACGATGTTCAGGTGAACTTCACCCTCGGTGCGCGCAGAGATGTCCTTGCGGAGCTTCTCGATGTCAGCGCCCTTCTTGCCGATCACGACACCCGGACGGGCGGCGTAGATCGTCACGCGGCACTTCTTGTGCGGACGCTCGATGATGATGCGCGACACGCCGGCGGCGTTCAGGCGTTCCTTCAGCCACGTACGCAGCTTGAGGTCCTGGTGCAGCAGATTGGCGTATTCGGCGCCGCGGGCGAACCAGCGGCTGTCCCACGTACGGTTGATACCGAGGCGCAGACCAATCGGATTGATTTTCTGACCCATCAGGCGGCCTCACCGGCTTCGCGGACCACGATGGTGATCTCCGCGAAAGGTTTCAGGATGCGCGACGAGCGACCACGAGCACGGCTCGCGAAACGCTTCATCACCAGGTTCTTGCCCACGAAGGCCTCGGCGACGACCAGGTTGTCGATGTCGAGGTTGTGGTTGTTCTCGGCGTTCGACACGGCCGAATACAGCACCTTGCGGACGTCGGTGGCGATGCGCTTGCGGCTGAATTCCAGCTCGTTCAGCGCCTTCTGCACCGGCAGGCCGCGGATCGACTGGGCGACCAGGTTCAGCTTCTGAGGGCTGATCCGGACGTTCACCAGCTTGGCGCGCGCTTCGGTCGGGGCGACCCGACGGGGGTTTTTTGTCTGGGCCATCAGTTACTTCCTTTTGGCCTTCTTGTCCGCCGCGTGGCCCGGGAAGTTCCGGGTCGGGGCGAACTCGCCGAGCTTCATGCCGACCATTTCTTCGGAGACGGACACCGGCACATGCTTGAGGCCGTTGTGGACGCCGAAGGTCAGGCCGACAAACTGCGGCAGGATGGTGGAGCGGCGCGACCAGGTCTTGATCACGTCCTTGCGGCCCGACGTCGAGACGGCGTCGGCCTTCTTGAGCAGATACCCGTCGACAAACGGGCCTTTCCAGGAGGAGCGGGCCATCTTTAGCGAGCCTTCTTAACGTGGCGGGTACGGATGATGAACTTGTCCGTCGCCTTGTTCTTGCGGGTGCGGGTGCCCTTGGTGTCCTTGCCCCACGGCGTAACCGGGGTGCGACCACCAGAGGTCCGGCCTTCACCACCACCGTGCGGGTGGTCGATCGGGTTCATGGCGACGCCGCGAACGTGCGGACGCCAGCCCATGTGACGGACGCGGCCGGCCTTGCCGAGGTTCTGGTTCATGTGGTCGGGGTTCGAAACCGCGCCCACCGTGGCCATGCAGCCGTCCAGGACCATGCGAAGCTCGCCCGAGCCCAGACGGATCTGGGCGTAGCCGGCGTCGCGGCCGACCAGCTGGGCGTAGGCGCCGGCCGAACGGGCCAGCTGGGCGCCCTTGCCCGGCTTCATTTCGATGTTGTGGATGATCGTGCCGACCGGCACCGAGCGCAGCGGCATCGCATTGCCCGGCTTCACGTCGACCTTTTCACCAGCCACGACCGAGTCGCCCGCCTTCAGGCGCTGCGGCGCGATGATGTAGGCCTTTTCGCCATCCTCATAAATGATGAGGGCGATGAAGGCGGTCCGGTTCGGATCATATTCCAGACGCTCGACGGTCGCCGTGGCGAACTTCCGGCGCTTGAAGTCGATCTTGCGGTACAGCGTCTTGGCGCCGCCGCCGCGGAAGCGGACAGCGATACGACCGCCCGCGCCGCGACCGCCCGACTTGGTCAGGCCTTCGGTCAGCGACTTCTCCGGACGCCCTTTGTGGAGCTCCGAACGGTCGATCAGCACCAGGGCGCGACGGCCCGGCGATGTCGGATTGTAAGTCTTCAAGGCCATCTGATCAGAGCCCCGTGGTGACGTCGATAGACTGGCCTTCAGCCAGCGTCACGATCGCTTTTTTGATGTCGACCCGACGGCCCATGATGCCGCGGAAGCGCTTGGTCTTGCCCTTTTGAACCAGGGTGTTGACCTTCAGGACGTTGACCTTGAACAGGCTTTCGACCGCAGCAGCGATCTCATCCTTGGTCGAGGTTCCGGCAACGCGGAAAACGACCTTGTTCTGCTCCGACAGGATCGTGGCCTTTTCCGTGATGATCGGAGCCAGGATGGTGTCGTAGTGTTTTGCGGTGGGGTTGGCGCCAGCCATTACGCGGCCTCCTTCTTCGTCTTGGCAGCCGGTTTGGCGGCCTGGGCGGCCTCGGCTTCACGACGCGACGGGGTGTAGTCGGCGTAGGTGGCCTCGATGGCCTCGACGGCCGCCTTGGTCAGCACCAGCTTGTCGGCCCGCAGGATGTCGTAGACGTTCAGGCCGGCGTTCGGCAGCACGTCCACCATCGGGATGTTGCGGGCGGCCAGGCCGAAATTCGTGTCCACGTCCGGACCGGCGATGATCAGCGTGCGGGTCCAACCCAGCTTGCCGAGGGTTTCGCGCAGACCGGCGGTCTTGGCGTCCTTCAGCGAGATGTTGTCCACGATGACCAGATCACCGGCGACGACCTTGGCCGACAGCGCGTGGCGCAGGGCCAG
>JAUYAG010000110.1 GCA_030693575.1 Brevundimonas sp.
CATCGCCCGGCTTTAACCTGACGCGGACTTGGGCTATTCCGCCCGGCTTGCGGTACGCTTCAGGGCGGCCGGACGCGGGGGCGAAAGTCTTGGTGAAGCCTCCATGATCGGGCTGGTGATCGTCACCCACGGGGGACTGGCCTCGGAATTCCTCGCGGCCATGGAGCATGTGGTGGGACCCCAGCGCGGGGTCGCGGCCATCTGCATCGGGCCCGAGGACGACATGGAGCGGCGCCGCCGCGACATCGTCGACGCCGCCTCGGCCGACAACGACGGCGACGGCGAGATCCTGCTGACCGACATGTTCGGCGGCACGCCGTCCAACCTGGCCATTTCGGTGATGGAAGAGACCCGCGCCGAGGTGATCGCCGGGCTGAACCTGCCCATGCTGATCAAACTGGCCAGCGTGCGCGGCCGCGAACCGCTTGAGGCCTGCGTCGCCCACGCCCAGGATGCCGGGCGCAAATACATCTCCGTCGCCAGCTGGGTGCTTCAGGGCGAGAAATGACGGGGTCAGCCACATCCGCGAGGGCGACCGCCAACATCTGCAACACCCGCGGCCTGCATGCGCGCGCCTCGGCCAAATTCGTCAAACTGGCCTCGACCTTCGACGCCGAGGTCCATGTCACCCGTGACGGCGTGACCGTGAACGCCCTGTCGATCATGGGCCTGCTGATGCTGGGCGCCGGCAACGGCTGCACCATCGACATCTCCGCCGAGGGCGCGGAGGCAGAGGCCGCCGTGGCGGGCCTGGCCGAGCTGGTGGCGCGGAAGTTCGACGAGGACCAGTAGCGGCGATTGGCGAACGGGCGCCTTCCGGTCCCTTGCTCCGGAAAGCTGGTTCATCACAACGACCACCGGCTTCGCCCGGAGCGTGGCCCCGTAAGCCTGATTCAGCTCCGCGGCCGAACAGCCCTAGCTCTTCAATCGATCAGGCAAGACCGCGCCCACATGATCCACGCCGCGCCGGGCGGCGATCTCCACCTGTTTCGCCCGCTCCAGATAGCGGGCGCGGTCGGCCTCGGTCCGCTCGTCGGCGCAGCGGTCGCAGCAGACGCCCTCGATGTAGCGGGGCGAGGTCCGCCCTTCCGGGCTGACCGGCATGCGGCAGCCGCGGCAGAGGCTGTGATTGCCCGGCGTCAGGCCGTGGCCGACGGCGACCCGCTCGTCGAAGACGAAACACTCGCCGCGCCACAGGCTGTCGGCCTCCGGCGTCGTCTCGAGATAGCGCAGTATGCCGCCCTCCAGATGGAAGACGTCCTGCACGCCCTCGGCCTTGAGGAAGGCGGTGGCCTTTTCGCAGCGGATGCCGCCGGTGCAGTACATGGCCACCCTGGGCGGGGTCGGCTCGTCCAGCAGGGCCCGCCCCTCGGTCCGGAACCAGTCGGGGAAGTCGCGGAAGCCACGGGTGTTGGGCTGGATGGCCCCTTCGAAGGCGCCGACGGCGGCCTCATAGTCGTTGCGGGTGTCGATCACGACCACATCGGGCTGCCGGATCAGGGCGTTCCAGTCGGCGGGGGCGACATAGGTCCCCGCGTTGACGGCCGGATCGAGGTCCGGCTGGCCCATGGTCACGATCTCGGGCTTGATCCGCACCTTCAGCCGGTGGAACGGCATGGCGTCGGCTTCGGCGAATTTCACATCCAGATCGGCGAACCCCGGCAGGGTGCGGATGCCGTCCAGCACCCGGTCGATCGCGGCGGGCGGTCCGGCGATCGTGCCGTTCAGCCCCTCATGGGCGACCAGCAGGGTGCCGCGGACGTCGGGCCGGCACAGGGCGTCGAGCTGATCGCGCACGGCGGCGCAGTCGGCAATGGTCGCGAACCGGTAGAGGGCGGCGACGCGGACGGGGGCGGATGGGGGAGGATTCACAGCAGCATCCTGTATCGCGCTACCGGACCTGTCCTGCGAAGCGCGCCGCGCGAAGCAGGGTGGTGGAGCCGAGGGGAGTCGAACCCCTGACCTCGTCATTGCGAACGACGCGCTCTACCAACTGAGCTACGGCCCCCCTTACCCCGTTGGACAATGGGGCGCAGGCGAGGGCGCGACATACGAGGGGCGGGGCGGGGGTGTCAACGGCGATGGCGTCCGCTCCGGCCTGCGACGCCGGAATCGTTGGACGCGGGACGCGGTCACGGTAGAAGCGGGACAGATCAGGTTTCGGGAGCATCGGACGGCATGGCGGCGATCATCGGTTTCATCTTCTTTGTCATCGACGCCCTGCTGGGGCTTCTGGTGCTGGCCATTATCGTCAGCGCGATCCTGAGCTGGCTGTTCGCCTTCGATGTGATCAACCACCGCAACCGCTTCGTGAACCAGCTCTCCTACTTCCTGGACAGGGTCACTGGTCCGGTGCTGCAGCCTTTCCGCCGCATCATTCCGTCGCTGGGCGGGATGGACATCACTCCGATCGTCGTCCTGATCCTGATCCACGGTGTGCGGGTCTACCTTCTGCCCGCCTCGCACGCGGCGCTTCTGACACTCTTCGGGGCTTACTGACCGGCCGCCCGTGATCGGGCCTTGCACCGTCCGGCAGGGGTCCTAAGGTGCCGCTCCGACCGGGCCTCGCGCCTGCCAGATTACCGGACTCCATGACCACGATCCGATCCGTCGCCATCGTCGGCGCAGGCCAGATGGGCGCAGGCATCGCCCAGGCCGTGGCCGCGGGCGGCTATCAGGTGCTGCTGTACGACGCCGCCGCCGACCGCGTGCCCCAGGCCCAGGCCGCCATCGCGGCCAGCCTGGCCCGGCAGGTCGGTCGCGGCCTGACCGACCAGGTCGCGGCCGACGCCGCCCTGTCGCGTATCACGGCCACGACCTCACTGGCCGCGGCCGCCAAGGCGGATCTGGTGATCGAGGCCGCGGTCGAGGATGAGGCCGTCAAGAAGGCGATCCTGACCGACCTCGTCCCGCATCTGGGTCCGGACACCCTGCTGGCGTCCAACACGTCGTCGATCTCGATCACCCGGCTGGCCTCGGTCACCGACCGGCCCGACCGGTTCATCGGCCTGCATTTCATGAAGCCGGCGCCGGTGATGAAGCTGGTCGAGATCGTGCGCGGCATCGCCACCTCGGCCGACACCTATGAGACGGCGGTGGCCTTCGCCGAGTCGCTGGGCAAGACCACGACCAACGCCGAGGATTTCCCCGCCTTCATCGTCAACCGCATCCTGGTGCCGATGATCAATGAGGCGATCTACACCCTGTACGAAGGCGTCGGGAACGTCGCCTCGATCGACAAGGCGCTGAAGCTGGGCGCCAACCATCCGATGGGGCCGCTGGAACTGGCGGACTTCATGGGGCTGGATGTCGTTCTGGCGATCATGAACGTGCTGCACGAGGGCCTCGCCGACACCAAATACCGGCCCTGTCCCCTGCTGGTGAAATATGTCGAGGCCGGGTGGCTGGGTCGCAAGTCCGGGCGCGGCTTCTATGACTATTCCGGCGACACGCCGGCGCCGACGCGGTGAGTCCGGCGCGATGATCCCGATCCCTGAAAGGCCCGAGGATTTTCCCGGTCAGGAGCGGGTGACCTGGCGGCGTGAGCCGCACCGCATCGTGCTGGCCGCACTGCTTGGCGCGATGTGGCCGCCGTTGATCCTGACCCTGCCGATCTGGCCGCCCGCCAGCTGGTTTGGCCTCGAGATGGACTGGCGACTCAAGGTGCTGGCGCTCGGGCTGCTGGCCGTGCCCGGCGGACTGTGGCTGCTGGACAGGGAGCGGACGCAGAACGGGCGGCCCGTGTCCCGGCTGGGGGTGATCTGGCGCTTCATGTTCTACGGCGGCCTGCTGTCGGCGGCCCTGGGCGCCCTGTTCGCCGTGTTCCAGGCCGTGCTGCAGTGGTTCAACGCCGCCAATGTCGGCGAGGCGGTGGGGGGCAGCGAGACCTCGCTGCTGATCTACGGCGTCGGCGGCCTGTCGGTGGCGATACTGGTCGGCGTCAGCTACGCCCTGTGGGCTGGCCTGTGCGCCGCCTTCATCGCTTTCCGGCCGCAGCCGGAGGTTCGCGACCGGCTCGGCCTGATGGGCGACCGCGACCAGGCCTGACCGCCGCGGGTCCCGCCCGTTACGCAGAATTCAGTTTCGGAACGGCATCCCTTCCGCCAAGCTGGCGCTCGCCAGATGGGGGGACATGTCATGGCCGCTGCCGAAACCAACGATGCGGGTGCGCCCGCGCCGCCTACCAGGCTGGGACCGGTCGCCAGCGGGGAGCGGTTGTTCAGTCTGGACATGGTCCGCGGGCTGGCCGTGCTGGGGATCCTGGCCGTCAACGCCATGACCTTCGCCTGGCCCTGGGCGGTGGTGTCCAACCCGCCCCTGCAGACCGGCTTCGACGCCGAGGCCGCGCAGGCCTGGCAGATCATGCACGTCTTCTTCCAGGACAAGATGCGCACCCTGTTCTCGATGCTGTTCGGGGCCTCGATCTTCCTGATCGGCGGCGAACGATCGGACCAGGCGCGGGGCAAGCTGTTGCGCGGCCGCCTGTTCTGGCTGGCCGTTTTCGGTCTGATCCATGGACTGGCCTTCTGGTTCGGCGACATCCTGCTGCTCTACGCCTGGACCGGCCTGTTCGTGATGCTGGTGCGGTCGTGGAGCGCGCGCAGCCTGCTGATCGCGGGTGTCAGCCTGAACGTGATCTGCACCGGCCTCTATGTGGGCATGATGTCGTTGATGGCGCTGGTGCCGCCAGAGGCCCTGACCAGCGCCATGGAAGGCATGGGCTGGGGCGGTGATCCGGCCAAGCTGGCGCGGTCGATCGCGGCCTTCCAGGGCGACGCCCTGTCGGTCAGCCTGGCCCAGCTGAACAACTGGCTTCAGTCCGCCCCCGCCATGTTGATCTTCTTCCTGCCGGCGACCTCGGCCCTGATGATGATCGGCATGGGTCTGTTCAAGGCGGGCTTCCTGGCCGGCCGCTCGCCGGTCTGGGTCTATGGCCTGTTCATCGCCGCCGGGGCCGGATCGCTGTGGCTGGTCTGGCAGGAGACCTCGGCCTTCGTCGGCGCGGGCTTCCCCTTCCTCGCGACCATGACAAAGCCGTACAACAGCTTCCTCGCGCCGTTCATTTCGCTGGGCTACGCCAGCCTGCTGATCCTGCTGGCGCGGTTCGGGCTGAAGCTGCTCCTGACGCCGCTGGCCTGCGCCGGGCGGATGGCCTTCACCAACTACCTCAGCCAGACGCTGATCATGACGACCATCTTCTACGGCGGGCGGGGACTGGGCTGGTACGGCCAGATCGGCTGGCCCGAGATGTGGATGATCATCGGCGGCATCTGGGCGGCGCAGCTGATCTGGTCGCCGCTGTGGCTGTCGGTGTTCCAGATGGGTCCGCTGGAGTGGGGCTGGCGCTGCCTGACGTACAAGCGGATGGTGCCGCTGCGGAAGGGTTAGGGACTAGGGACTAGGGATTAGGGATTAGGGAAGGAGGCTGTAGCGGAACGGCCTTCGACGCCTTCGCCTCCCTAACCCCTAGTCCCTCATCCCTAGTCCCTCTAAACACCCCGGCATGACCACCGACGCCGCCGCTCCCGCCCGCCCCGAAGCCCGCAATCCGCGGGGGTTCGCCGACCGCCGCGGCCGCGACCTGATCGCCGAGCGCCGGCTCGTCCAGCGCGTGTCCGAGGTCTATGAGCGCTGGGGCTTCGAGCCGCTGGAGACCGGCGCGTTCGAATACGCCGACGCCCTGGGCAAATTCCTGCCGGACGCCGACCGTCCGAACGAGGGCGTCTTCGCCCTGCAGGACGACGACGACCAGTGGATGGCGCTGCGATACGACCTGACCGCGCCGCTGGCCCGGTTCGCGGCACAGGGGTGGGAGACCCTGCCCAAGCCGTTCCGCCGCTACGCCTTCGGCCCGGTGTGGCGCAACGAGAAGCCCGGCCCCGGCCGGTTCCGGGAATTTGTCCAGTGCGATGCCGACACCGTCGGCTCGGACCGGCCCGAGGCGGACGCCGAGATCATCGCCATGGCCTGCGAGGGCCTGCGCGCCGCCGGGCTGGACACCGGTCAGGCCGTGGTGCGCGTTTCGAATCGAAAGTTGTTCGACGGCCTGTTCCAGGCGGGCGGGATCGAGGATGCGGGCCAGAAGCTGACCGCGCTGCGGGCCATCGACAAATTCGACCGGCTGGGCTGGGAGGGCGTCGCCGCCCTGCTGGGCGAGGGCCGGCTGGATGACTCGGGTGATTACACCAAGGGCGCGCGTCTGCCGTCAGGCGTCATCGCCACCATCGAAGGCTTCCTGTCCTCCGTGGCGGACGAGGGGCTGACGCGGGCCGGGACGCTGGACGCCGTCGCGCGGGTCGGCGGTCTGGGCGAGATCGGCGAGGCCGCCCTGGCCGAGCTGGCCGCCATCGACGCGGCCCTGAACGCCATGAAGGTCAGCCAGGACGCGGTGCGTTTCGATCCGACCATCGTGCGCGGGCTGGAATATTACACCGGGGCCGTCTTCGAGGCGGAGCTGCTGCTGGACACGGTGGACGACAAGGGCCGGGCCGTCCGGTTCGGCTCGATCGGGGGCGGCGGACGCTATGACGACCTGGTAGCGCGGTTCACCGGCGAGCGGCTGCCGGCGACGGGCTTCTCCTTCGGGGTGTCGCGTCTGGCCTCGGCCCTGCGCGCCGCCGGGCGGAGCGATGAGGACGCCGTGCGCGGACCGGTCGTGGTCATCGTCTTCTCGGACGCCGACATGCAGCACTATCTCGACGCCGTGTCCGAGCTGCGCAACGCCGGGATCGCCGCCGAGCTCTATCTGGGACGCGCGGGCATGAAGGCGCAGATGAAATACGCCGACCGCCGCGGTGCGCCCGCCGCCGTCATCCTGGGCGGGGACGAGATCGCGGCCGGGCAGGTCACGGTCAAGGATCTGGACGCGGGCCGGGCCCTGGCCGCCGGCGTGACCGACAATGAGGCGTGGAAGTCCGAGCGGCCGGGCCAGCAGCTCGTGCCGCGATCCGAGCTGGTCGCCACCGTCGCGCGCATCGTGGCGCAGGCGCTGGCAGCTGCGTGACTTATCATTGATAACTATGGAAAAACCCGGGTTTTGCCCGCGTCTTCATTGACTTGAGGCGGTAAATGTCGTCTTTCTGACGCACTCGGGAAGCGCAGCGTTTCGGCGCAGCAGCGGCCCGGAGGCGTTTCGGGGAGGAAACGTCCGCTCGTTAAAGAGCGAAAGAAAGCCCGCCGCGAATGTATCCCCCGCGGCGGGCTTTTTTGCGCCTGGAGTTTGGGCGCTGCGCGCCGGTGGTTGGTGATTGGTGATTGGTGGCGGATCGCCGCGGCCCGCGCCTGTCCGATCCACAAAGCCCACCAACCACCAATCACCAACCACCTCTTTGCCACCCAAACACAAAGGGGCCGGAGCGCTGGCTCCGACCCCTTCATGGTTCAACGTTTCGGACGCCCTACCAGATGCGAACCCGGTCGGCCGGCGCGAGGTAATAGCGATCGCCCGGCTGGACGTCGAAGGCGTCGTACCAGGCGTCCACGTTTCTCAGGGGCCCGATGACCCGGAACTCGGCGGGTGAGTGGGGGCCGACGGTGACCTGCTGGCGCAGGGCGTCGTCGCGGTAGCGCGTCTGCCAGACCTGGGCCCAGCCGTAGAAGAAGCGCTGGTCGCCGGTGACGCCATCCAGAACCGGCGAGGGCTGGCCGTTCAGCGACAGGTGATAGGCTTCCAGGCCCACAGCCACGCCGGCGGCGTCGCCGATGTTCTCGCCCATGGTCAGCCCGCCCTGGAGGAAGAAGCCGGGCAGGGGTTCATAAGTGTCGTACTGGGCACCCAGACGGGCGGTCAGGGCTTCGAAATTGGCCTTGTCCTCGGGCGTCCACCAGTTGCGCAGCACGCCGTCGCCGTCGGACTTTGAGCCCTGGTCGTCGAAGCCGTGGCCGATCTCGTGACCGATGACCCCGCCGATGGCGCCGTAGTTGACCGCCGGATCGCCGTTCGGATCGAAGAAGGGCGGCTGCAGGATCGCCGCCGGGAAGACGATCTCGTTGTTCGCCGAGTTGTAATAGGCGTTCACGGTCTGGGGCGTCATGCCCCACTCGTCCTTGTCGACCGGGTCGTTCAGCCGGTTCAGCTGATACTGCCACTGGAAGACGCCGGCGCGCTCGGTGTTGCCGAACAGGTCTTCCGGCCGGACCTCGAGGGCGGAGTAGTCGCGCCACTTGTCCGGATAGCCGATCTTGACGGTGAATTTGGCCAGCTTCTCAAGGGCCGCCGCCTGGGTCTCGGCGCTCATCCAGTCGTAGTTCGGGATGCGATTGCCGAGAGCCGTGCGGAGGTTGGCGACCAGTTCCTCCATCTGCGCCCGGTAGGCGGGCGGGAAATATTCGGCGACATATTGCCGACCGACCGCCTCGCCCAGCATGCCCTCGGCGAAGCTGATGCCGCGCTTGTCGCGGCTGCGCTGCATGGGCTGACCCTGCAGGTCGCGCGAGCGGAACTCCCACTGGGCGTCGGCGAAGCGGCGCGACAGGCGCGGCGCGGCGTCATCGACCGAGTGGAAGGCCTGCCACGCCTGGATCACATCGATCGGGGTCCCGGCGTAGATGGCGGCGATCGGGGCCATGGCCGTGTCCTGGCGGACGATCAGCCGGGGCACTTCGCCCACGCCGACGGCGGTGTAATAGTCCTGCCAGGCGAAGCCGGGTGCCTCCTCCGCCAGCCGGGCGATGGTGTACTCGTTGTAGGTCTCGTCGCGGTTGCGGTTCTGGATCGGGGTCCAGTGCGCCTCGGCGATACGGGTCTCGAAGGCGACGATGGCCTCGGCGGCCGCGGCCGGATTCTCCCAGCCGATCATCTCCAGCATACGGGCCACATAGGCCTGGTACAGGACCTTCTTCTCGGCCCAGCGGGCGTCCAGATAGTAGTCGCGGTTGGGCAGGCCGATGCCCGACTGGCCCGTCGAGACGACGTAGCGGTTCGGGGCCTTCTGATCGATCGAAATGCCCGTGCCGAAGATGGAGGAGCCGACCCGACCCTGGGTCTGGCCCATATAGACGGCCATGGCGTCATGGGTGTTGGCGGCGCGGATGGCGGCCAGGTAGGGCCGCAGCGGCTGGTCGTCCAGCGCCTCGATCCGGGCCTCGTCCATGTAGGAGCGGTAGGCGTCGGCGATCTTCTGTTCGTCCGAGCCGGGGACCAGGTCGGTGCGGGCCACGAGCGCCTCGATCATCGCCTTGACCCGGTTGTCGGACAGTTCGCGCAGCAGGGCGAAGGAGCCGTAGGAGGTGCGGTCCGACGGGATCTCCAGCCGGTCGAGCGCCGCGCCGTTGGCGTAGCGCATGAAGCTGTCGCCCGGGCGCACCGCGGTGTCCCGGCCGGCGAGGTCGAAGCCCCAGGTCCCGTAGCGCGGCGTTTCCGTGCCTTGGTAACCCAACACCGTGGCGCCGTCGGCCGGGGCCTGGAAAAGTTCGAAGACGGTGCAGGACTCGTCGATGCAGCCGTGGTCATGTCCGTCTCCGGTGACCTGGGCCGAGGCCATGGACGCGGGCAGCAGCAGCGCGCCGAGCGCTGCACCGATAAGCAGTTTCTTCATGGGGATTTCCTCGACTTCGCTTCTCTGTGGACAGCGTCGGCGGCGACCCTACGCCCCGGTTCTGCCCTGTCGCCTGAATTTTTTGTCATGAACGACGGAAAGCCAGACAGGGCGGCGTTTCAGCCTGTAGGCTGACCCCCGACGGAGGACGAATGGCGACTCACGGCGGCGGCGGCGAATACAAGGATCTGGTGGTCTTTCTGGCGGCGGCGGGCGTGGTCGTGCCGCTGTTCAACCGCCTGAAGATCAGCCCGGTGCTGGGCTTCCTCGCCGCGGGCGTGCTGCTGGGTCCCGATGGACTGGCGCGGTTCGCGGATTCGGCCCCCTGGCTGTCGTGGCTGACCATTTCGGATGCGACGCAGATTCGCGCCCTGTCGGAGCTGGGCGTCGCCTTTCTGCTGTTCATGATCGGGCTGGAGCTGTCGTGGGAGCGGCTGCGGGCCATGCGCAAGCTGGTGTTCGGCCTTGGCCTGACCCAGGTGGCGGTCTGTACGGTCGCGCTGGCGTCGGTGTTTGTCCTCATGGGCCAGCCGCTGGTCTCGGCCGCCGTGCTGGGCATGGGTCTGGCCCTGTCGTCGACCGCCGTGGTGATGCCGGTGATGGCCGAGCGCGGCCGGATCAAGACGACGGCCGGACGCGCCACCTTCTCCATCCTGCTGGCCCAGGATCTGGTCGTGGCGCCGATCCTGATCACGGTGACCGTCCTTGCGGCGCTGGCTGAAGGCGGCGTCGGGAGCGGCGATTTCGACCCGGCCGTGCTGCGGCCGGCACTGTTCACCCTGATCCCGGCGGCGATCGGTCTGGCGCTGCTGGTCGTGCTGGGCCGGCTGGTGCTGCGGCCGATGTTCCGCTCGGTCGCCCGCGCCAAGGCCAAGGGCCAGGGGCAGGAGATGTTCATCGCCGCCAGCCTGCTGGTGGTGGTCGGCGCCGGACTGGCGGCCCAGGTGGCCGGACTGTCGATGAGTCTCGGCGCCCTGATCGCCGGCCTGCTGCTGGCCGAGACCGAGTTCCGCCGCGAGGTCGAGATATCGATCGAACCCTTCAAGGGCCTGCTGCTCGGCGTCTTCTTCGTGGGCGTGGGGATCGGTCTCGACCTCGACGCCGTGGCCGCCGATCCCGTGGCCGTGTTCGGCCTGGCCGCCATGCTGACCCTGCTCAAGGCCGGGCTGATCTACGGCGCGGCCCGACTGTGGGGCCTGAACAATCGCACGGCCATCGAGACGGCGCTGGTGCTGGGGCCCGCCGGGGAATTCGCCTTCGTCATCCTGGGCGCCGGGCTGGTCGAGGGGATTGCGTCGCCGGCCTTCACCCAGACGGTGCTGATGGCCGCGACGATCAGCATCTTCACGGTCCCCCTGATGGCTCTTGCCGCAGACCGGTTGCTGAAGCGCGCTGCGCCGGCCGTTCCCGACCTGCCGCCCGAGGCGCTGGAACGGCCGTCGGCGACGTCGGGGCAGGTGCTGATCGTCGGCTTCGGCCGGGTTGGACGGCTGGTCGGCGAGATGCTGACCGAGCATGGGCAGGACTTTCTGGCCATCGACGCCAATCCCTCGACCGTGGCCAAGGGCCGCGCGGAGGGCGCCAATGTCGTTTATGGCGACGCCGGACGGACCGAGATGCTGGAGCGTTGCGGCATCGACACCGCGCGGGCGGTGGTGGTGACCATGGACGCGCCGCTGAAGGTCGATGAAGTGGTGGTCGCGACCCGCTCGCTGCGGCCCGACCTGATCCTGATCGCCCGCGCCCGGGACCACAAACACGCCGCGCGTCTCTATACCCTGGGCGTCACCGACGCCGTGCCCGAGACCACCGAGGCCAGCCTGCAGCTGGCGGAAAACACCCTGGTCGATCTGGGGGTGCCCATGGGTCTGGTGCTGGCCTCCATCCATGAACGGCGGGACGCCTTCCGGCGGATATTCCAGGAAGCCATGCCCGACGGCGACGCGGTCCGCAGTCCGCGGGCCCTGCGCTCCACGCTGCGGCGCTGAGCCGCAGCGACGGAGAACGGGCGGTGGGGCGTTAACTGCATGCGTATCCCCACTGTTAAGGGCGCTACCCCATTTTGGTCATCGTTACGTGATGATTGCCCCGTTCTCGCCTGACAGGCGATGTGCCGCAGGCCTTCGCGCCCGCCCAGGATTTCCCGTCGCTTCGGCGTCCAGTTCCAACGACGGCCCCCCCCGAGCCGCCGCCCAGTGAGTACCCGTTACATGCGAGATATCGCCTTGACCCCCTCGAAGACCATCGACGCCGAGACCGAGACCCCCCGGCTGAACCGCCGTCAGGCCGCCAAGGTGCGCACGCGCCAGAAGGTGCTGGACGCCGCGCGCGCCCTGTTCGCCGAGCGGGGCTACGAGCCCGCCACCATCCGCGACATCGCCAAGGGTGCGGGCATGTCGACCGGCGCCGTCTTCGCCAATTTCCAGGACAAGGCCGAACTGTTCGAGGCTGTCCTGTCCGAGGATCTGGCCAAACTGGCCGAGACCCTGCGGACCGCCGCCGCCGCCGAGACCTCGCTGCGCGCGCGCCTGCTGGCTGCGCTGACGGCCGGCTATCACGGCTCGCTGGAGCAGCTGCCGCTGGTCCAGGCCGTCGTCGCGCGTTCGTGGTTCCAGCCGGTCGCCTCCGAGATGCGCACCCGCACCGCCATCAAGCCGCTGGTCATGGTCGTCTCGGACGCCCTGCAGACCGGCGTGCGCGAGGGCGAACTGCGTCAGGACGCCGATGTGCGCCTGCTCAGCGAGCTGATCTACGACGCCTGGCTGTCGAACTACCGCGGCGCGGCCTACGACGGCTGGACCATGCAGCAGATGACGACCCGGATCGGCAAGCAGATCGATGTGATCCTGGCGGGTCAGATCTCGCGGCAGTAACGTGGGGCCGCGGTCAGAAGGCTCCGCCTTCTCGACCCGACGCGGCCTGGACATCTTGCGTTAGAACCGAAGGCCGCGACCCCCGTCGCGGCCTTCAGCTTTTCCACCTCAGTACAGCCGGCTTGACCGGATTG
>JAUYAG010000144.1 GCA_030693575.1 Brevundimonas sp.
ACCGCGCATGCCGACGCAGGCGCCGACCGGATCGATGGAGCTGTCGTTCGACAGCACGGCCATCTTGGCGCGCGAGCCGGCGTCGCGGGCGGCGGCGCGGATCTCGATCACGCCGTCGTAGACCTCGGGCACTTCCTGGGCGAACAGTTTGGCCATGAAGCCGGGGTGCGAGCGCGACAGCATGACCTGCGGGCCCTTGGCCTCGGCGCGGACGTCATAGATGTAGGTGCGGATCCGGTCGCCGATGTTGAACACTTCGCGCGGGATGGAGTCGTTGCGGCGCATGATGCCCTCGCCCCGGCCCAGGTCGACGACGGTGTTGCCGTATTCGACGCGCTTGACGGTGCCGTTGACGATCTCGCCGACGCGATCCTTGAACTCTTCGTACTGGTTGGCGCGCTCGGCGTCGCGGACCTTGCCGGTCACGACCTGACGGGCCATCTGGGTCTGCACCCGGCCGAATTCGAACGGCGGCAGGTTCTCGATGTACTCCTTGCCGACGAAGGCTTCCGGATCGCGCTTGGAGGCGTCGGTCAGGCGGACCATGGCGGAGTCGTTGAACTCTTCCAGCTCGTCTTCCGGCTGCCAGTCGTCGGCGACGATGGTGACGTGACGGGTCAGGGCCATTTCACCCGACTTGATGTCGATCTTGGCGCGGATGTCGTGATGGGCGCCGTAGCGCGACTTGGCACCCTTCTGGATCGCTTCCTCGATCGCCTCGACGACGATCTCCTTGTCGATGTTCTTCTCGCGCGCGACCGCATCGGCGATCGTCAGCAGTTCGAGTCGGTTCGCGGAAACGCCGGCAACAGCCATGGTCTAGTCCTCGGTCTCTTCAGAGTTGTCGTTACGGGCGGCGCGCTTCTCGGCGCCCGCCTTCATCAGTTCGTCGGTCAGCACCAATTTGGCGTCGACCAGCCAGTCGAAGGGAATGAGGGCGGTGTCCTCCTCCCCTTCCAGATCCATGGCGACATTGTCGCCGTCCGTGCCGGCGATCATGCCCTTGAACCGCTTGCGGCCCTCGATCATGCGGTCGCTTTCCAGCCGCGCCTCATAGCCCTCGAACAGGTCGAAGTCGGACAGGCGGGTCAGCGGGCGGTCGACGCCCGGCGAGGACACTTCCAGCAGATATTCGCCGGCGATCGGGTCGGCGGCGTCGAACACTTCCGACACGGCGCGGCTCAGGCGGGCGCATTCCTCGACGGCGATGTCGTGATCCGACGGGCGCTCGGCCATGATCTGCAGCCGCCGGCGCAGGGTGCCGCCCATCAGACGCACGCGCACGATGTCGAGACCGAGGCTCTCCGCCACGGGTTCGATCAGCTCCAGCAGAGCGCGGTCTTCAGCGGTCTTGGCCTTCAAGGCGCGTAGTCCAATAAAAAAGCGGCGGGCCCGACGGCCGCCGCTCAAACGGCGCCGTTAGGACGCCGGTCTAACGATGTGGGAGGGCGTATAGACCGATGAATGGGGTTTGTCAGCCCTGAAGAGTCATCGGCCCAAGCAGGCCATGCCAAAGGCGAACGGCCCCACGTCATCAAAGGTCGCTTCGAGGCAACCCGAATGGTCTAGCCCACCGCGGCTGCACGTAGAGCCTGGGCTTGACGGCTAAGGCTTTCCCGAATGGTCCGCAGTCGTTCCGGTGACGCGCCCACGGCCGGAGGGGCGAGCAGGGCGGCCCGCTTGTCGATCAGGATTTTCAGGGCCTGAAGGTCGGCGGAAACGGCGTCCCCATCAGAGAACATTTTCTGGACCGTGACGCTGATCTGGGAATCCAGCGTCGCGGCTTCCGCGGTCGGGAAGGCCCGGGGTGTCCTAGCCATGTTCAGGTGCTTCGCGAAGTTGAGTCGCCAAGATGAGTCAAGGCGAACATGATTGCAAGGAGGCTGGCGATCGCACGCAGGGGCTCGACGGCGTCCATCTCCAGCCCCGCCCCCTGTTCGACCGATCTCCGGACGAACCGGTTCGGAGTCGAACTTGAAGCGCACAAAACGCCGACGACGTTCGAGCCTACAACGATCGGAACAGCGGCCAGGGAGCGATGTCTTTGGACGTCATCGTCGCGCTTGTTTTCCTTCCGGACCCTCAAGTTGGACTCTTCCGCGATGTCGGGGATGATCCGTTCGGCGCAGTCCTCCCAGGCCAACCCGGCGCAACCTTCGCCCTTCTCCCACCGCCGATGGCTTTTTTGTTCCTCATTTCGAAATGATCGGCGGGTTGTGTAGCACGCCAGCCGCTCGGTCCGATCGGGCTCGGTGAGGGGAATGAAAACCGTTAACGCCCAATACTCATCGAGAAAGCCGAACAGGCGATTGGAGAAGAGTGAAAAGCTGTCGAGAACGACTCCGATCAGCGCTCTACGATTGTCGTCGCTCGCGGCTCTCGCTGCGATCATGGTCTCCACGCCTTCGAGCAGCGCCGAGCGCGTGATCGAGTACAGGGTCGCGAGCCTGAGCCCGGCCTCTTGCGCGCGTTCGATGTCATCGGCGAGGTCCGCAATGGTGCGTTCCGCTTCATCCACGCTAGCCAGGGCGTCAGTGGCTGCTTTCTGAAGTCGCGCGACCTCGATCGAATTCTTCTGATGCGCGTCGATCTGGAGATCCCGTGCGGCGGAGAGCGCAATGTCCGCCTCCGCCAGAACTTCAGGCGCTGTTTGATCTATGAGTACCAGAATGGCCCCGCCCAGGAGGATCGCGGCCAGCCCCACAAACCAGAGGGACTGGACCGCCCCCTTGTGCCAATCGCTCAGGTTGTCTGAGTTGAGAATGATCTCGCATGAGCCGGTCAGCGCGGCGCCGCCTAGAATGAAGCCAACCTGCACCCATCTTCGCCACTTGGCGTCGCGGCGCAGCATTTCGCGGCCTCTGGCCCGCAGCGTGTCTATCCGCGTTCGGTAGGTATGCTTTGGATCAGTCATGCGCCGCCCCCGACATGGTTATCGCAGGCGGCGCGCTCAACCTCAAGTCAGCAGCCGGGGGTCATCAGGTCCGGAGAAAATCCAGAAAGATCGGCGGGGTGTCGCCCAGCTTCTTCTCTTCATAGCGGGTGACCACATGGTCGGCGGGAGCGGTGCGCCAGTCGTCGGCGGCCTCGGCCTGCCAGACCAGGCCCGGGGTGCGCTCGAACTTCTCGAGCGCCCATTCGGCATAGTCCTTCCAGTCGGTGACGAAGCGCAGGCCGCCGCCGGGCCTGAGCAGGCGCGCGATCTCCGCCGCGGTCTCGACCTGGACCAGCCGGCGCTTGTTGTGCCGCGCCTTGTGCCAGGGGTCGGGGAACAGGATCATCACCCGGTCGAGCGAGGCGTCGGGCAGGGCCGTCATCACATCGCGCGCGTCGTCGGCATGGAGGCGGACGTTCTTCAGCCCGCCCTCCTCGATATGGCGAAGGGCCGAGGCGACGCCGTTCAGGAAGGGCTCGCAGCCGATCATCAGGGTGTCGGGATGGCGCGCCGCCTGGGCCGCCAGATGCTCGCCGCCGCCGAAGCCGATCTCCAGCCATACGGCCTTGGCCTCCGGCATCAGGGCGAGCGGATCGATCGGGCCGGCCTTCGGATCGGGCAGGGCGATGCCGGGCAGCAGGGTGTCGAACAGGGCCGCCTGCCGCGGCTTGATGGCGCGCGACTTGATGCGGCCGAACGAGCGGAGCGGCGGGTGTTTCGGTTCGTCGGAAGGGGCCATGGCGGGCGCTATAGCCCGGTCGCCCCGCCGGGGCGAGGGATCAGGCAACAGGCAGCAGGCAGCAGGCAACAGAAGCGGTCGACCTGTTGCCTGCTGCCTGACCCCTGTTGCCTTAAGCCAGAGCCTTCAGCTGATCGACCAGATCGGTCTTCTCCCAGCTGAAGCCGCCGTCGGCGTCCGGCGCGCGGCCGAAATGGCCGTAGGCCGAGGTGCGGGCGTAGATCGGCTTGTTCAGACCCAGGTGCTCGCGGATGGCGCGCGGGGTGGCGCCGCCGATCAGGCCGAGGATGTTGGCCTCCAGCACCGCCTCGGTGATCGCGCCCTTGCCGGTGCCGTGCAGGTCGACGTGAATCGACTGGGGCTTGGCCACGCCGATGGCGTAGGAAATCTGGATGGTGCAGCGGTCGGCGAGGCCGGCGGCGACGACGTTCTTGGCCAGGTAGCGGCAGGCATAGGCGGCCGAGCGGTCGACCTTGGTCGGATCCTTGCCCGAGAAGGCGCCGCCGCCGTGCGGGGCCGCGCCGCCGTAGGTGTCGACGATGATCTTGCGGCCGGTCACGCCCGCGTCGCCGTCCGGCCCGCCGATCTCGAAGATGCCGGTCGGGTTGATGTGCCAGACGGTGTTCTCGTCGGTGAAGCCCTCGGGCAGCACAGCCAGAATGTGCGGCTTGACGATGTCGGCGACGTCGGCCGACGACAGGCCTGCGGCGTGCTGGGTCGACAGGACGATCGAGGTGGCGCGCACCGGAACGCCATCCTCGTACTGGATCGTGACCTGGCTCTTGGCGTCGGGCTCAAGCCGCCTGTCGCCGGCGTGACGAACCTCGGCGAGACGCTTCAGGATGTTGTGGCTGTACTGCAGGGTGGCCGGCATCAGCTCGGGCGTCTCGTTCGAGGCGTAGCCGAACATGATGCCCTGGTCGCCCGCGCCCTCGTCCTTGTTGCCCGAGGCGTCGACGCCGACGGCGATGTGGGCCGACTGGCCGTGCAGACGGTTGATGAACTCGAACTTGTTCCAGTGGAAGCCGGTCTGCTCGTAACCGATGTCGCGCACGGCGGCGCGGACCGCGGCCTCGATCTCCTGTTCGACGCCGGGGGCCCACTGGTCGTTGGCGTCCATGATGCCCTGGCCGCGAATCTCGCCGGCCAGCACGACCAGATTCGTCGTCGTCAGCGTCTCGCAGGCGACGCGGGCATATGGGTCCTTGGCAAGGAACAGGTCGACGATCGTGTCGGAGATGCGGTCCGCGACCTTGTCCGGATGGCCCTCGGAGACGCTTTCCGAGGTGAAGAGGAAGGACGAACGGGACACGGCGGGACTCCGGGCGAGGCAGGAAGGCCGCCAGACATATCAAGATATGTTTATATGTTCAAGTCGTCCGCTGTCGCTGACGCCAGACGGCCGTGGCGCTGGCCGGGGCCTCGCCCGCCAGCCAGCGCTCGAACGCGCCGGCCGCCTGGATCAGGACCGCCAGCATGCCGAGGCCCAGCTGGGCGCTGGCTTCGCCCAGCGGCGTCATCTCGGGGATCAGCGCCGCCGACAGATGCACCACCATCATCAGAACGAGACAGGCCGACACCCCGAGCGGCCACCAGCGTTCGAAGCGCAGGGCGAGCCAGAGGAAGGCGCAGAGGGAGGCGAGGTCGAGCAGGGCCACCGCCCAGCGCAGGTCGCCGATCCGCAGGTCGTTGAACGGCACCGCCAGCATCCAGCCGACGAGCCAGAACACCACGCCCAGCCGTTCCGGATGGCCGCCCTTGAGCCAGCCGGTCGCGAGGGCGGCCAGGCTGACGACCAGATAGAGGATGACAAAGGGCGACATGGCTGCGCTCCCGGCGCGGTCGGGGGCTCAGGACCGGTCGGGCACCGGCTGAACCATATGCCCGATCTCCTGGGCCTGGGCGGCGTAGGCGACGACCATGTCGGCGACGGCCTTCATCATGAGGGCGCAGAGAATGACCAGGCCCGCGACGATCAGGAGGCGGATGCCCCCATTTGCTGGCGGGGGGCGGTAGCCGAGGCGACCGTCTGGGCGCCCACCTGGGCCATCACCCAGCCCGCGCTCAGAACCTGCTGCAGGAGTTCGCGCGGGTTGGCGCGCTCCGCGTCGTCCGCCAGCCCCCGCATCAGATGGGCCCGCAACGGATCGTCCGCGCCCAGCGGGCTGAACCCGTCCAGGGCGGCTTCCAGATCTTCCCATGTCCAGTGGGGAAGCGGCCTCGTCTGATGACCCATGGTCTGACTCCGTTACTACGGAGCCAGAAAAGGCGAGGACATCCGGCGCGGCTATGGGGTCTTTCGTGGGGTCTGGTACGTTTCGTTCCAGAATCGCCAGCGCTGCCTTGCGCCGGTTGACGCCCAGCCGGCGACAGGCCTCGTGCACATGCTTCTTGACCGTGGCCTCCGACAGACCGAGCCGGGCCGCGATTTCCTTGTCCGTCAGGAAGGCGGTCAGCCGCAGACATTCTTCCTGACGCGCGCTGAGCCGCTGTGCCATCGACCGCTCCGAGAGAGCGACCTGACTAGGATGTTCGGGGCAGGCCGTCCAGATCAACCGATGGTCCGTGACGGGTGGGGAAGATGGTGGTGCCGCTTAGGTGACTCGAACACCTGACCCCCGCATTACGAATGCGATGCTCTACCAGCTGAGCTAAAGCGGCCTTGGCGCGGGGGATGGAGCCCGCCCGCGCGAGAGGCGCTCTTTATACGGGGCGCGCGGGATTGCCAAGCGCCGCGAGCAGGGCCTTTTCATCGGGGGTGCGGGCGAGGCGGATCGCAAGGCCGGAATGGTCGCCGAGGGGGGCCGCTGCGGCCGCGGACAGGGCGACCACCGTCTGGCCCGTGAAAGGTCCGAGCGCCGCCAGGGCGAGGCCGGCGCGGGCGGAATGGATGAGAACCGCGTCGAAGGCGTCGGGCGTGAGGGCGGCGGTCTCGACGGCTTCATAGACCGGCAGGGCGCGGGCCTCGACCTGCCCCTGAAGCTGGGCGGACAGGTCGCCGGCCGGCTCCCGGGCGCCGGGGACCAGCAGCGGGCCGACCCCGGAGCCTTGCGCGATGAGCAGGGCGGCCAGCCGATCGAGGTCGCCGTTGGCGGACTCCACCTGTGCGAAGCCCGCCGCCCGGGCGGCCTGGGCCGTGGCGTCGCCGACGGTGAAGACCGGTCGGCCGCGGTCCGGGGTCAGGGCGGCGAAGGCCGCGACGCCGTTGGCGCTGGTGAAGGCGAGGGCGGCGACGCCGGTCAGGTCGGGCGCAGGCTGCGGGATCGGGCGGATGGCCAGCAGGGGGGCGACGAGGGGCTCGAAGCCGAGGGCGGTCAGGCGGTCGGCGGTGCGCGCGGCGCCGGGTTCGGCGCGGGTGACCCAGACGCGGCGGATCGCCGTCAGGGGGCGACCCGCTGGTCGCCGGCGGCACCGTGAACCTCGGCGCCGAGCCGCAGGCCGAGGGCGCGGGCCTGATCGATGATGTCGGAGGCGGACAGGTCGCCGAGTTCGCCGGCGCGTCGCCAGCGGGCCGAGCCGTCGGGGGCCAGCATTTCGGTGGTGAGGCGCAACTGGCCGTCCGCGATCATCGCATGGGCCCCGACGGCGGTGCGGCAGGATCCCTCGAGCGCGGTCATCGCGCCGCGCTCGGCGGCCACGGCGAGCGCTGTCATCGGGTCGTTCAGCGCCTCGACCCAGTCGGCGTTGAGGTCATCCGTCCGGGTCTGCAGGGCGAGGGCGCCCTGGCCGGGGGCGGGCAGGAAGTCGTCGAGCGACAACCGCTCGCGGATCACCGCCGCGAAGCCCAGCCGGTTCAGCCCGGAGACCGCCAGCAGGATGGCGTCGAACTCGCCCTCGGCCAGTTTGCGAAGCCGGGTGTCGACATTGCCGCGCAGCATCTCGATCTTCAGATCCGGCCGCAGGGCCAGGGCCTGGGCCTGTCGCCGCAACGAGGCCGTGCCGAGCCGCGCGCCGACGGGCAGGTCGGCGAAGGTGGCGAAGGCTTCGCTGACGAAGGCGTCGCGGGCGTCCTCGCGCGGCGGGACGGCAGCGATACACAGGCCATCGGGCTGGTCGACCGGGACATCCTTCATCGAATGCACGGCGACATCGACGCGGCCCTCCAGCAGGGCTTCCTCGATCTCCTTGGTGAACAGGGCCTTGCCGCCGATCTCCATCAGCCGCCGGTCCTGCACCCGGTCCCCGGTGGTGACGATCTCGACCAGCGGCACGGCCTCGGCGATGTCGGCCTCGGCCACGCCCAGCGCCCGGCCGATGGCGCGCTGCATCATGCCCGACTGGGTCAGGGCCAGTTTCGAGCGGCGCGTGCCGATGCGGACGAGAGGGGCCATGAGTCGTTGCGCCGGGAGGACTGGGTCGCTACCTCGACCCGATGGAGAGGTCCGCCGACTATAGCAGCGAGGAGAGCCGGGCAACCGGCCCGCTCACCGTGCTGGGTCTGGAAACCAGTTGCGACGAGACCGCGGCCTCTGTGGTGCGTCTGTCGCCGGAGGGCGAGGCGACGGTCCTGTCGTCCGTGGTGCACAGCCAGATCGACGACCACGCGGCCTATGGCGGGGTCGTGCCCGAGATCGCGGCCCGCAGTCATGTCGAGATGATCGACGGCGTCGTGCGCCGGGCCATGGATGAGGCGGGGCTGGGCTATGACGGGCTGGACGGCGTCGCCGCCACGGCGGGGCCCGGTCTGGTCGGCGGGGTCATGGTGGGGCTGAGCTTCGGCAAGGCGGTGGCGCTGGCGCGCGGCCTGCCGCTGATCGCGGTCAATCATCTGGAGGGCCATGCGGTCTCGGCGCGGCTGGGCCAGCCGGTCGACTATCCCTTCCTGCTGCTGCTGGTCTCCGGAGGGCATTGCCAGCTGCTTGAGGTGCGCGGCGTCGGCGAGATGACGCGGCTGGGCACGACCATCGACGATGCCGCCGGCGAGGCCTTCGACAAGATCGCCAAGGCGCTGGGGCTCGGCTATCCGGGCGGACCGGCGCTGGAGAAGCTGGCCGAGGGCGGCGACGGTTCGCGCTTCGATCTGCCGCGGGCGCTGCTGGGCCGCAAGGACTGCGACTTCTCGTTCTCAGGATTGAAGACCGCGGCGGCCCGTCTGGCCCAGACCTGCGAGACCGACCAGCAGCGCGCGGATCTTGCCGATGCGGTGCAGACGGCGATCGCCCGCCAGCTCGCCGAACGCTCGGACCGGGCGCTGAAGGCCTGGGCGGACTCCGACGCCCTCAAGCAGCCTCGCCCCGCGGGCGAGGCGGCAGGGCAAACCAAGGGCCTGTTCGTCGTGGCGGGCGGAGTGGCGGCGAACCGGACGGTTCGCGCGACGTTGCAGGGGACGGCGGAGAAAAACGGATTCGCCTTTCTGGCCCCGCCCATGGCCTATTGCACCGACAATGCGGCGATGATCGCACTGGCGGGGGCGGAACGGCTTCGGAAGGGTCTGGTGTCGGACATCGACACCGCGGCCCGGCCGCGCTGGCCGCTCGACGAATACAGCGCGCTCAACGACCCGACGCATGCGCCGGGCCGCAAGGGTGCCAAGGCTTGAGGGAGTGACCATGCAGTTCAAGACCGCGGGCGTGATCGGCGCCGGCGCCTGGGGCACCGCCCTGGCGCAGGTCGCCGGCTCGGCCGGCCTCGACGTCCTGTTGCAGGCGCGTGAGCCCGAGGTGGTCGAGAGCATCCGCGCCCGGCGCATCAATGAAGCCTTCCTGCCCGGCATCGTGCTCGACGACCATGTTTCGGTGACGAGCGACCTGGCCGATCTCGGTGCCTGCGACCTGATCCTCGCGGTGCCGCCCGCCCAGCATATGCGCTCGACCCTGGCGGCCTTTGCCGCCCATCACCGGGCGGGCGTGCCGGTGATCCTCTGCTCCAAGGGAATCGAGCGCGGCTCCCTGAAACTGATGACCGACGTGCTGGCCGAGACCCTGCCGGCGGCACCCGCGGCGGTCCTGTCCGGCCCGAGTTTCGCCGGCGAGGTGGCGCGCGGCCTGCCCAGCGCGGTGACCCTCGCCTGCGCCGACGAGGCCCTCGGCGAGGCCCTGATGGAGACGCTGTCGGCGCCGGCCTTCCGGCCCTATCTGGCCACGGACCTGATCGGGGCCGAGGTCGGGGGGGCGATCAAGAATGTGCTGGCCATCGCCTGCGGCATCAGCGAGGGCCGCGGTCTGGGGCGCAGCGCCCACGCTGCCCTGATCACCCGCGGCTTCGCCGAGATGACCCGGATGGGCGTCGCCCTCGGCGGCCAGGCCGAGACCGTGGCGGGCCTGTGCGGCCTCGGCGATCTGGTTCTGACCTGCTCCAGCCCGCAGTCGCGCAACATGAGCCTGGGTCTGGCGCTCGGTCAGGGCCAGACGGTGGAACAGGCCCTGGCCGGCAAACGCTCGGTGGCCGAGGGCTATGAATCCGCGCCGGCTGTGCGCGAACTGGCCCGGAAGATGGGTGTGGAGATGCCCATCTCTCTCGCCGTCGCGGCGCTTCTGGCCGGCGAGACCACCGTGCAGGGCATGATCGACGCCCTTCTGTCCCGCCCGCTCAAGGTCGAGCGCCATTGAGCGAGACCGCCCCGGCTGATCGCAAACGCGTCTGGACCACACCGCCGGGCGTGGCCCTGTGCGCCGAGGCCGACATCGCCGACCCCGGCGCGCGCGGCTTCGTGCTGCAGATCGGCGACGCCTTCTTCCACGGCTTTGTCGTGCGACGGGACGGTCAGGTGGCCGGCTATGTCGACCGCTGTCCGCATCAGGGGTTTCCGCTGGCGCTTGAGCTGGACCAGTATCTGGTGCCGGACGGGTCGCTGATCCTGTGCGGCTGGCACGGGGCGGTGTTCGAGCCCCTCTCGGGCGCCTGCGTCGGCGGGCCCTGCGCCGGTGCCCGGCTGACGCCCTGGCCGGTCGAGGCGACGGGCGGGATGATCCGCACCGCCTGATCGGTCAGTCCGGATTGCGGAGCAGGTAGAGGCCGAAGCCGATATAGTCGCGGCCGAACTCCAGGATGGTCTGGACCCGGTCCGCGTTGAACAGGATCGAGGCGGCCTCGGGCGCTTCGGGATGGGTTTCCACCCAGGTCCGGGCCGCGGCGACGGAGTCGCGGACATAGGCGTCGTACACATCCTGCGGCGAAATCCGGCCGTCGACGACCTCGAACCCCGCGGCCGCCGCCGCCACCCGCCAGCCGGCGTCGTCCGTATACTGGTTGGTGACCTCGGTGATCTGCCGCAGCGGGGCGGGTGGTTCGGCCAGCCAGACGACGTCGCCCCACAGCAGCCAGCCGCCGGGCTTCAGGTTTCGGCGCAGGGCGATGAAACCGGCCTCGGGCGTCGGCCGGCCCTCGCCGCTGACATCGGTGGTCCCGAGCGCGACGATCAGGTCGACCGGTTCAGTGCGCGCCAGCATGTCCGCCGCGCGCGCCACGGTCAGGGAGACCAGACGCGTCGCATCCGCGGCCTCGATCCGGCTTCGGGCGAGGTCCGCCATGACGGGGTCCAATTCGACTGCCGCGATCGACAGTCCAAAACGCTGTGCGAGCCGGATGGCGACGGTCGCATTGCCCGTGCCGATGTCGATCGCCGTCGCGCCCTCGCCCAGACCGGTACGGGCGACCGCCGCCTCAAGCACGGACAGTTCCACACCGTTGCAGACCTCGCGCACCTCATAGGCGATGCGCTGGAAACTCATGGGGAGGCGGGAGGACATGCGCCGTTTGTCTCGCGTCAGGACGCCTCGGGCAAGCGCTCCGGGGTACGCTGAACCGCAGCCAGGCAAGTACTTTACATATTAAAGTGCTTGTGACATGAAGAGGAGACAAATGGAGACGCACCCATGACCGCCGCCGCCTTCACCTTTGCACCGCTGCGCGCCGAGCCGGGCGTGACCGTCTGCGCCGGACGTCTGCTGTTGCTGGCGGGATCCGTCTTCGGTGCCGCCAATCTGTTTCAGTGGGGCGTTCTGAGCGGCGCGCTGGACCTGCACCCGGCGTTTCTGGGCCTCAACTGGGCCCTCGCCGTCGGCGTCTTCATGACCGGCCTCATCCGCCTTCGCCGCATCGGTGGTGAGGCGGCCCGCGGCGTTGCCGGCTGGTCGCGCGCCTTCGTCCTCGCCCTTGTGGGCGTCGCCCTGGCGCTGGCGGTCGTCTCCTACGTGGCGGGCGACTGGGGGCTGATGCGCTGGAACCCGGTCGCCGGCCTGATCCTGTACGCCACGGGCTGGGCGATCGCGGCCGTCCGCACCGGCACGCCCAACATGGGTGCGCTTTGCCTCGTCGCCCTCGGCGGTGCCGCGGCGGGCGCCCTGCTGTTCGGCACGCCGGACCAGTACCTGATCCAGGCCGGCACGATGGCGCTGGCGGCCTTGCTCCCGGGCCTGTGGCTGGCCTCTGGCCGCCGACTCTGAAAGGACTCTGAACCGATGACCGAGAACACCGAAGACCCCGTCGCCGACATCGCCTGGATGCGCCGTCTGGCGGAGGAAGGCGCTGACGCCCCCATGGAGGGCGCCTCGATCCTGATGAGCGCCGGCCTGATCTATGGCGCGGCCAGTCTGTTCCACTGGGCCCAGATCAGCGGCGTATTTCCCACCAGCGGCCTGGCGATCGGCATCGGCTGGCTGACGGCCAGCGGCCTCTTCCTGCTCACGCTCTTCGTCGTTCTCTCGCGGCTCAAGCGCAAGGGCGGCGTCATGACCGCCAGCAATCGCGCCAGCGGCACGGTCTGGAGCGCCCTGGGCTGGGGCATCTTCGCCCTGTTCCTGTCCATGGCCGCCGTGGGCTGGCGCACCGGCGAGCAGGGCGCGCTGCTCGCCATGTCACTGTCCTCGTCCGTCATCATGGTCTTCTACGGCATCGGCTGGGCGGTCACCGCCGCCATGCACCGCAGCCGGAGGCTCTGGGGCCTCGCCATCGGCTCGTTCGCGGCGGCGCCGCTTCTGGCCCTCCTGACCGGGCGGGATGACCAATACCTGGCCTATGCCGCCGCCCTCTTCCTGCTGATGGCCCTGCCGGGCTTCCTGCTGATGCGCGGCGCGAGGCGCTGAGCGTGGCGGACGCGTTCGACATCAACCGCATCGACGATGTCATCCATGGACGGGTGCGCCTGGGGATCATGGCTGTCCTGTCCGGCGTCGAGTCCGCCGATTTCAACACCCTGAAGGCGCGGCTGCAGGCGACCGACGGCAACCTGTCGGTTCACCTCCGCAAGCTCGAGGACGCAGGCTTCGTCGCCGTGACCAAGCGGTTCGAGGGCCGCAAGCCCCTGACCGAGGCGACGATGACGTCGGCGGGCCGCAAGGCCTTCGTCGCCTATCTCGACGCCATGCAGGGCCTTGTCGGCAAGGTGTGACGGCAGGGCGGTGGTCCGGTCTGGCCGGGTCGTCTAGACAGGGCGAATGACCGGCCGCATCCATCGTTTCGACGCTCTCGACAATTTCCGTGACTACGGCGACTACGCCACGGCGGCGGGACGACATGTCGCGCCCGGCCGGCTGTACCGTTCGGGCCATCAGGCGCGGGCCAGCGAGGCCGATCTGGAGCGGCTCGGTGCCCTGGGCATCGCCACCGTCATCGACCTGCGCCGGCCGTCCGAACGACGCGCCCAGCCCTCGAAACGGCCGGCCGGCTTCAGCGCCGCGGTGATCGAGAGCGCGCATGACGACGGCGGCGAGGCGCCGCATATGACCTTCCTGCGAACCGCCGACCTGACGCCGGACTCTGGCCGGCGCTTCATGACCGAAACCTACCGGCGGCTGGCGTTCGAGCCGTCGCATATCGACCTGTTCGCCCGCTATTTCCGCGCCCTTGGAGAGACGGATGGCCCGGTCCTGATCCATTGTGCGGCGGGCAAGGACCGCACCGGCCTGCTGGCCGCCCTGACCCATCATCTGCTGGGCGTCCATCACGACGACATGGTCGCCGACTATCTGCTGACCAACACCGCCGTCGATCTGGCTGGCCGCGCGCCGGGCATCGCTCGCCAGCTTGAGGACCAGACCGGCCGGGCCGCATCCCACGACGCGGTGGTCGCCTTCCTCGGGGTCGAGCCTGTCTATCTCGAGACCGCCCTGGCCGGAATCGCTGACCTTCACGGCTCGACCGACGCCTATCTGGAGCAGGCGCTCGGGGTCGATGCGGCCCTGCGCGACCGGATCGGCGCGCGGCTGGCGGTGTGATCATGGCGGCCCGCTCCGTCGAGGTCCGCGACCGGCCGTGGCGGGATCCGCTGGCGGTCGCCGCCGGCCTGCGTCATCGGGAGGGGCCGCTGGCCCTGCTGTCCGACGGGGGCGTGCTGGGCCGCTGGTCGTTCGTCGCGGCGGAACCGGATCTGATCCATGTCGGGCCGACCGCGCCGGGCGCGACCCTCGATCTCCTGCGTCGCCCGGACCTCGCCGCCGGCGTCGTGGGACTGCTGGCTTATGACGCCGGGGCCCGCTGCGCCACGGGGCCGCGCGAGCTGGTCTGGCCCGACCTGATGCTGGCCCGGTATCCAGCCATGCTGGCCTTCGACCATCAGGGCGAAATGGTGCGCATCTTCGGTCGGGGCGACACGCTGGACGCCGCCCGCGCCGCCGCCGCCCGCGCCGAATCCTGGCTGTCCGGCGCGACGGAGGCGGCCTGTCCGCCCGCGCCTGCCGACGGGTTCAAGGCCGAAGCGCCGCCGGAGGCCTATCTGGCCGCGGTCGCCGATGTCGTGGCCCGGATCGCTTCGGGCCAGCTGTACCAGGCCAATATCGCGCGGGCCTGGACCGGTGATCTGAAGGCCGGGGCTGATCCCTTCGACGTCATGCTGCGGCTGGCGGACCGGGCCGCGGCCTATGGTGCCTTCTGGCGGCTGGGCGACCGCGCGGTGGTCTCCAACTCGCCGGAGCTGTTCCTGACGTTCGATCCGGCCAGCCGGCGGATCGAGAGCCGGCCGATCAAGGGCACCCGACCCCGCGATCCTGACCCGGTCCGCGATGCGGCGCTGGCGGTCGAGCTCAGCGCCAGCCTGAAGGACCGGGCGGAGAACCTCATGATCGTCGATCTGATGCGCAACGACCTTTCGCGCGTCGCCGGGCCAGGGTCGGTCTCGGTTTCGACCCTGTTCGAGGTCGAGAGCCACCCGACCGTCCACCATCTGGTCTCGACGGTCTCGGGACTGGCCCGTCCTGACATCGGTCCGGCGGACCTGTTGGAAGCGACCTTCCCGCCGGGTTCCATCACCGGCGCGCCCAAGCATGAGGCGATGAAGGTGATCGCGGGGCATGAGCCTCCCCGGGGCCCCTGGTGCGGGAGCCTGTTCCACATCGAGGACGACGGTCGACTGACGGCCTCGGTCCTGATCCGGACGGCGTCGTTCGAACGGGAGGATGGCCGGTGGCGGTTCCGCACCCTGGCCGGTGCCGGCATTGTGGCAGACAGCGACCCGGCCGCCGAACTGGCGGAGACGGACGCCAAGATCAGGGCGTTGAGAGAAGCCCTGACGGGAACCTAGCAGTTCGAGCAGAGGGTTTTGTCGACGGTCCGCGGCCGCAGATAGTAGATGTGCGAGAAGCGGGTGATGCCGGGCATGAAATAGTCGACGGGCGAGTCGTAGTCATAGGTCGCTTCCGACACGACGATGCTCTCGCCATTGGCGATCAGATCGGTCGGCAGGGTGATGGTGGAGTTGACCGCGCGGGCGGCCATGCCGTCGCCCCGGCTCCAGTCCACTCTTGCGACGCCCGCGGTGCGCGTCACGCTGCTGACCCGCTGCTTCAGGCCGCTTGTGGCGAACGGCTTCATGATCAGGCCGCCGATGTCGAAAATGTCGTCGAGATTGGCGATCGAGACCGTTTCCTCCTGGGCCACCAGGTCGGCGACCATGGCCGAGACGTGCCCCATCCGCTTCTGGGCCATGAAGCCCTGGCAGAACTCGGCCATGCCGAAATAGAAGGCGATCAGCACGGGTGCCAGGAGGGCGAACTCGACCGCCGAGACGCCCCGCTCGTCGCGACCAAGCCGTGAGAAAAGGCCCCGGCGCATCATGCCGGCTCATTCCGGAAGGCGGTGGTGGCGGTCAGCATGGCGGCGCCGTCGTTCATGCGCGACAGGCCCTGGCCGAGGAAGGTCGTGAGCAGCGGTTGGCGGTACCAGACCCGGACCAGGATCAGGTCGCCCGGAACCCCGTTGCTGTAGGTCAGGACGCCATTGTTGAACGTGCCGCCGGACATGGGGTCGGGCGGGGTGGTGGCGAACTGCGGGATGACACGGACATCCACGGTCGCGCGGCTGGCGCAGTCAGCGGAGAAAATGCTCATCCGCCCGCACAGCGAGGTCTTGAACGTCGCGGCGGTCATCGACTGGGCGCTGGCCTGGCCGGTTCGCACCAGACGCCCGGTTTCGATCGTGGCGTTCTCGAGAACGGAGTCCGTCACGAAGACGATCCCGAGCTCAAGGATGGCGAACACCATCAGGATGAAGGGCAGGGCGACCATGCCGAATTCCACCGCCGCCGAGCCGTCGGACGCACGCAGCAGGCTGCGCAGAAAACCGCGCCGGCGGCGTCTCCCGGATCGATGTGGTGAGCCCCTGGTCACGGCCGCTCCTACGGGGTCGGCGCTGTGTCGCTGCTGCGTTGGGTCGGCGAGCAGGAGGCTGCGCAGGCCATCTCGGTCGCCTGGCCGCCGCGCCAGACGCGGACCCTGCCCGATCCTGCCCCGTCGGTGACGATGACCTGGCTCTGGAACACCGTGCGGCCGATGGTGTCGACCGCCACGATCTCGGTGACGCCATAGCCCTTGCCGGTGATGTAGAGGGTGTTGGCGTCCACCACCGTGACATCCGCGATCGCGGGATTGCCGACGATCACCGAGCCGGCGGGTCCGCGCAGTTGAACGCGCTGGGCCTGATCGATCCCGACATTCAGGCTGCCGGACTGCGCCGTCCCGATGGCCGGCGAGAGCACGACCGCGGCCGCGGCCAGAACGGCGACGAGGCGGGCGGGGTAGAGGGATCGGGTCATGGCGTCGACTTCCAGTGAACAGGGCGCGCGCGTGAGCGTCTGGCGACACTGCTCTGCAATCCTCAAGAAAGTCTGAAATCATTCAATCGTGGACGCAATCATAGTAAACGCAACGTCAATAAAGAAATCGCGCTGACGTACCCGCGTTTTACTCGCCCTTAATCCGTGAGGTGCAGGATGATCGTGCAAGAGGGGGTCAAGCGGGCACAGGCCGATGACCCTGTTGGTGTCAACGATCGCTCGCTTAAACACAGAAGGATTTCAGTCATGACCAAGTTCGTTTCCAAATTCATGTCCGACGAGTCGGGCGCCACCGCCATTGAGTACGGCCTGATCGCCGCCCTCATCGCCGTCGTGATCATCTCGGCCGTGACGGCCCTGGGCTCGACCATCAAGACCAAGTTCAATGCCGTGGTCACCGGCATGGGCGGCACCGCCGGCGCCTAAGCGCCGACGACAGTCCTGAAACCGGCGAGGGGCCGGAGCGGAAACGCTCCGGCCCCTTTGCCTTGCCCGACGTCCCGGATGCCGGCCGGCGGCGCGCCGCCAACATGAAAACTTTTTAGAGTAAATCTCCAAGTAACCACGCCCGACCACGTGACTTTAACCGATATCGGCGAAAACGGTCCTGCGTTTGGGGGTCAAGCGGGCTACCGGCTCCCCCCGTATCAATAGCTCGCTTCACTCCGTTCAAAGGAAAAACCGATGACCAAGTTCGTTTCGAAGTTCATGTCCGACGAGTCGGGCGCCACCGCCATTGAGTACGGCCTGATCGCCGCCCTCATCGCCGTCGTGATCATCTCGGCCGTGACGGCCCTGGGCTCGACCATCAAGACCAAGTTCAACGCCGTGGTCACCGGCATGGGCGGCACCGCCGGCGCCTAAGCGCCGCCGACAGTCCTGAAACCGGCGAGGGGCCGGAGCGGAAACGCTCCGGCCCCTTTGCCGTTTGGCCTCCCGCCAGGATCTTATGGTCAAGCTTCCGGTAACGACGATCGTACGCGCAAGCTTAACCGCGGACGCCGCACGGTGAGGATGTTCAGGGGGTCAGGCGGGTGACCGGCTCCCCCCGCCAGTCACCAGCAACCCCTTCGGGAGGGATATTCCAATGACCAAGTTTGTTTCGAAATTCATGTCCGACGAGTCGGGCGCCACCGCCATTGAGTACGGCCTGATCGCTGCCCTGATCGCCGTCGTGATCATTTCGGCCGTGACAGCCCTGGGCTCGACCATCAAGTCCAAGTTCAACGACGTCGTCACCGGCATGGGCGGCACCGCCGGTGCCTAAGCGCCGACGACAGTCCTGAAACCGACGGGAGGCCGGAGCGGAAACGCTCCGGCCTCTTTCGTTTGCGCCGCCGGATGGCAACCGGGTTTTAACCGTCGCCGGGGCACAAGAGGGGATGGACACCGTCACCCTGATCTTCCTCGGCGTCATGCCGGCGCTCACCATCGTCGCGGGTCTCAAGGACCTGACGTCGATGAAGATCCCGAACTGGATCTCCGGACTTCTGGTCCTCGCCTTTTTCCCGGCCGCCCTGGCCGTCGGACTCGATCCCATGACGGTGGCCGCCAGTGTCGGCGTCGCAGCCCTGGCGCTCGTGGTCGGGGCCGGCATGTTCGCCCTGCGCTGGATCGGCGGCGGCGACGCCAAGCTGATGGCGGCGACCTGCCTTTGGCTGGGGGTCACCGGCTCGGGCATGTTCCTGTTGTGGACCGGTGTGATGGGCGGGCTGTTCTGTCTGGCCCTGCTGTTCGCGCGGTTTCATTCGCGCCCCTATCTGCTCGGTGCCCCCGGCTGGGTGGTGCAGCTGATGGAGCCCCGGGGCGACATCCCCTATGGCGTGGCCATCGCCGCCGGCGCGCTGATGGCCTATCCCGGCTCGCCGCTGCTGGCTGCCTTCATCGCGGGATAGCGAGGTTCGGCCGTCACTTAGGCCCGCGTTAACCTCCGCCCGGCATGGTCGTTAACGGCAGGGGGCCGAAGGACCGATTCTTGGGTCCGGCCCGGCCTGCCGGAGACCGTCGATGAAGCCCGCCCGTATCATCGTGATCTGCGTCGCCGCCGTGGCCGCCATCGGCCTGGCCCTGGTCGTGCGCGCCATGGGATCGCCCTCGAATTCACCGACCGCCGTCGCCGCCGCCGCCGTTCCGGCGCGGCCGATGGCCAAGGTGCTGGTCGCGGCCAAGGACCTGCAGCCCGGACAGCGGCTGACGGAGTCCGATCTGGCCTGGAAGGAGTGGCCCGTCGATGAGGTCAATCCGGCCTTCATCACCGACGGCACGACGCCGCTGCCCGCTGTCGAAGCGGCTGAAGGCGCGGCTCCGGCCGCGGCCCGCCCTGAAGGCACCGTGGCCTCGGTCACCCGCGCCGCCACCAACCTGACCACCGGCGGCGCCAAGGCTGACTATGTCGGCTCGGTAGTGCGCGAACCCATCCTGGCGGGCGAACCGATCGTCAGCCGCAAGATCGTCCGCGCCGGCGACAGCGGCTATATGGCCGCCTACCTCGAGCCGGGCATGCGGGCCATGGCGATCCGGGTGACGGTCGAGACCGCCGCCGGCGGCTTCATTCTGCCGGGCGACCGCGTCGACGTCCTGCTGACCCGCGAGACCAACCTGAGCAACATGGGGGCCCAGGAGGGCGACCGGTCCAAATTCGCCTCCTCAACCGTCATGCAGAACATCAAGGTTCTGGCCATCGACCAGTCGACGCGGGCCGGCGACGACGAACAGGCCGTTGTGGGGGCCACCGCGACCCTGGAGGTCGGCCCCCGCGACGCGGAGGCCCTGGCCCTGGCCAAGTCCGAAGGCGAGCTGAGTCTCGTGCTCCGCTCCTACGCCGATACCGGCGGCCCGTCCGGGCGGGTTGCGCCGGCTGTCCGCCAATCCTCCGCCGTTCGTGTCTATCGCGGCGGCGCACCCGAAGTGGTGGTGGTCCAATGAAGCATCTGATCGCGATCGCCCTCGTCGGTCTGACGGTCGCCGCTGTCGCGCCCGTCGGGCCGATGGAAGCCCGGGCCCAGTCCCGCGCCGCCGTCCCCATGGGCGCCGGCGCGCAGCTGATCAATCTGCCGCGCGGTTCGTCGATGGCCATCGACCTGCCGTCCGACGCCCGCGACGTCATCGTGCCGAACCCGCTGGTCGCCGAGGCCATGCTGCACTCGCCGCGCCGCATCACCATCATCGGCCTTCAGCCCGGTGAAACCGATGCCGTGGTCCTGGACTCGGCCGGCCGCACCATCCTTTCGCTCCGCGTCCGGGTCGACGCCGGCGTCTCGGCCCTGCAGGACACCCTGAGCCGGGTCATGCCGGGTTCGCAGGTCCGGGCCGAGGCGGTCAATGACAGCATCATCCTGACGGGCCCCGTCAGCAGCCCGGGCGAAGCCGACCGCGCCGCCCAGGTCGCCCGCGCCTTTGTCACCGCCCCCGAGAAGGTCATCAACATGATGACCATCGCCGGCTCCGACCAGGTCATGGTCCGGGCCCGCGTCATCGAGGTCCAGCGCACCGCGATCAAGCAGCTGGGTCTGGACGTCAACGGTGTCCTGAACAGCGTCGGCGATGGTCTTTCCCTGACCCAGGGGGCCACTTTCGGCGTGTCCGGCAGCCAGCTGGGCGGCGGCGTCCTCAACTATATTGACCAGGCCGGAGACGGCAGCCGGCTGAGCACCAATATCCGCGCCTTCGAGCGGGCCGGTCTGGTCCGCATCCTGGCCGAGCCTAACGTGACCTCGGTCAATGGCGAGAACGCCGAATTCCTCGCCGGCGGCGAGTTCCCGGTTCCGGTCGGCCGCAGCGTCGATTCCACGACGGGCCAGGTGACCGTCGGCGTCGAGTTCAAGCCGTTCGGCGTGCGGCTGGCCTTCCGGCCAATCGTGCTCTCGGAGGGTCGCATCTCGCTGCAGCTCTCCACCGAGGTTTCCGAGCTGACGACCGCCGGTGCCTTCACCCTCGGCGGCACGGCCGATGACGCCCTGGTCATCCCGGCCCTGAACGTGCGCCGCGCCTCCTCCACCGTGGAACTGCCCTCGGGCGGGTCGATGATGATCGCCGGCCTGCTGCGCGAGGATACCCGCCAGAATATCGACCAGCTGCCGGGCATCGGCAGCCTGCCGGTCCTGGGTGCCCTGTTCCGCTCGCGGGACTATCTTTCGGGCGAGACTGAACTGGTCATCATCATCGAGGCCTACATCGTCTCGCCGACCTCGCCCGGCCGTCTGCAGACGCCGGCGGATGGGCTGGTGATCGCCAGCGATGCGCAGACGCTGCTGTTCGGCCAGCTGAACCAGCAGTTCCGCCGACCCGGCGGCGCGGGCGCGCCGGACGCCGGCTGGAGCGGCCCTGTGGGCTATGTGATCGAATGAGGAACCCCGTGAAACGCGCCCTCGCATCCGCCGTATTCGTCCTCGCCGCAGCCCTCGCCGTCTCGGGCTGCGCCTCGGTGTCCGGCGCTGTCGACGCGCCGATGACGCCGCTGTCGCGCTATTCGCTGCAGGTTGAGCCCGGCCTGGACCGCATCGCCCTGGCCGTTCACGATCAGGGCCTGTCTGCAAACCAGCATGCGGCCCTGCGCGGGCTGGCCGCCCGGTACGGCGCCTCGGGCGCGAGCCAGGTCCGGATTGAATCGCCTTCGGGCGATGATCCGGTCGCGGTCGAGCAGGCCTATGCCGTGCGCCGCTTCCTGCAGGCCGCCGGCATCCCCGAAGACCGCATCCAGATGGCCGCCTACGCCGCGCCCGATCCGCGGGCGCCGGTGCTGGCCGGGTTCGAGACCATTCGCGCCTCCGTCCCTGACTGCGCGGCCGAGGCCCGTAACATGGGCGCGCGTTTTTCAAACCAGAGCTCCGGCGGCTTCGGCTGCGCCATCACGGCCAATATGGCGGCCCAGATCGCCGATCCCCGCGACATTCTCGGTGCCCGCCCGATGACGCCCGCCGATTCCGGCCGGGCGGCGGTGGTGTTCGACAACTATCGACGCGGCGAGGTCAGTTCGACGCCGCAGGAACCCCTGGTGAACGGCCGTATCTCCGGGGCTGTGGAATAGCGTGACATGAGCAACGCCTTCGCGCCCCGGCCATTTGAAGAGTTCGAGGACGAGTTCGATCTCGACGCGGGTTACGCCGCGCCTGGCGCCGTCATGCCGGCACAGGCTTCTTCGGACTTCGAGACCTTCGAGGAGGTGATCGGGGATCCGCGTCCGGCCCTCCAGTTCACGGCGCCGACCGCGCCGGTTCCGGCCGTTCAGCCTGTACTGGAACACCTGCCGGACGCCGCCGCCCCGCAGGGCGCCGGCTTCAATCCCGTCGGCGATCTGGTCGCCGGCGCCACCGCGGCCTTCTCGCCCATGAGCGTGGGCGGCCACACCGCCGAGGTGTCGGTTCCGCGTATCGCCATCCACGTCTTCGCGGAACGGCAGGACACCCTCGCCGCCGCCGAGCGCGCCGGTCAGGACCGTCGTCTGTCCCGGGCCACGACCCAGATCCGCGTCGGCGGCGTCGCCGCGGCGGTCGAGGCCTACCGGCACGAGCCGACCCCGCCGCTGATCGTCGTCGAATGCATGAAGGACCCGCAGACCCTGCTGTGGGAAGTCGACCAGCTGGCCGAAGTCTGCGACGCGGGCACCAAGGTGGTCGTGGTCGGCGCCACCAACGACATCCTGCTGTTCCGCGAACTGATGCGGCGCGGGGTCAGTGAATATCTCGTCGCCCCGCTGCAGCCCCTGCAACTGATCTCGGCCATCGGTGGCCTGTTCGCCGATCCGGCCCAGCCCTTCGTCGGCCGCTCGATCGCCTTCGTCGGCGCGCGCGGCGGCACGGGCTCCAGCTCGGTCGCCCACAACACCGCCTATGCGATGAGCGAGCGGATCGGCGCCAATACCGTCATCGTCGACTACGACCTGCCGTTCGGCACCGCCGGCCTCGACTTCAACCAGGATCCGTTGAGCGGCGTCGCCGACGCCCTGAGCCAGCCGGATCGCCTCGACCCCGTGCTGCTGGACCGGATGATGGTCCGCTGCACCGACAAGCTCAGCCTGTTCGCCGCCCCGGCGACGCTTGACGTCGACTGGGACATCTCTCCGGAAGCGTTCGAGGAGGTGACCACCCAGATCCGTTCGACCGCGCCTTTCGTGGTGCTGGACCTGCCGCACCTCTGGTCTGGCTGGATGCGCCGCACCCTGATCGCCGCCGACGAGGTCGTGGTCGTGGCCACGCCGGACCTGGCCTCGCTGCGCAACGCCAAGAACATGATCGACCTGATCCGTCAGGGCCGACCCAATGACGCCCCGCCGCGCCTGGTTCTGAACCAGGTCGGCGTGCCCGGTCGTCCGGAGATTCCGGCCAAGGATTTCGGCGCCGCCCTGGGCGTACACCCCAGTCTGATCATTCCCTTCGACCCGAAGACGTTCGGCGCCGCCGCCAACAACGGTCAGATGATCCTCGACGCCGGGGCCAGGTCGAAGGCGGCCGAGGCCTTCCAGACCCTGGCCCAGATCGTGTCGCGGCGCGAATTGCCGATGATCGCCGGTCACAGGGGCAAGGGCGAGAGCAAGTCGATGTTCTCCGGTCTGTTCAAGAAAAAGTCCTGACGCGTGTTCGGCAAGCGCACAGGTCAGCCCGGAACTGTCGCCGCCCCTCCGCGGCCCGCGCCCGCCGTGCCCGTGGCGCAACCGTCGCCCGGCATCCAGGTCGAGGCCTTCGCCTTTGGCGGCGAGCCCGAAGCGGATCAGGATCAGGCGGCCGCCCGCAAGGCGGAATCCTACGCCGCCAAGCCCGCCTCGCCGGCCGCCGACCGTCTGGACGCCCTGGCGTCGCGGCCCCGACCCGAAGCTGAGCAGACCCCCGCCAGGGACGCGCCCGGCCCCAAGGCCACGCCCGGATTCGAGCAGCTGAAAAAGGCCCAGGCGGTCGCCGAGATCGTCCGCGAACAGTCGGACTACTACCACGCCACCAAGACCACGATCTTCAACGCCCTGATGAACACCATCGACCTGGCCCAGCTGGCCCAGCTCGACACCAAGGCGGCGTCCGAGGAGATCCGCGACATCGTCGCCGAGCTGGTGGCGATCAAGAACGTCTCCATGTCGGTGGCCGAGCAGGAGCATCTGGTCCAGGACATCGTCAACGACGTCCTCGGCTACGGCCCGCTCGAGCCGTTGCTGGCTCGCGACGACATCGCCGACATCATGGTCAACGGCGCCGGCCGGGTGTTCATCGA
>JAUYAG010000119.1 GCA_030693575.1 Brevundimonas sp.
GCGGCCGGCTTGGCGTTGATCAGGTCGTGCGGCATCACCGTGTCGATATCGACCGAGGACATGCGCTCCTTGATGGCGCGCTCCATCCGCAGCAGGCCGACGCGGTACTGGATTTCCAGCAGTTCGCCGACCGAACGGACCCGGCGGTTGCCCAGGTTGTCGATGTCGTCGATCTCGCCCACGCCGTCCTTCAGGCCGACGAGGATCTGCAGCACGCGCAGGACGTCGTCCTTGCGCAGCACGCGGATCTCATCCGACACGTCCGGGGTTTCCAGACGCATGTTCATCTTCACCCGGCCCACGGCCGACAGGTCGTAGCGCTCGCTGTCGAAGAACAGCGAGTTGAACATGGCCTCCGCGGCTTCCGGGGTCGGCGGCTCGCCCGGGCGCATCACGCGATAGACGTCGAACAGCGCGTCCTCGCGGCCGGTGTTCTTGTCGATGCGCAGGGTGTTGCGCATGTAGGCGCCGACCGTGACGTGGTCGATGTCCAGCACGTCGATGGTGGTGAAGCCGAAGCTTTCCAGCAGTTCGATCGTCGGACCGTCCAGCTCGTCGCCGGCTTCGGCGTAGATCTCGCCGGTCTCGTAGTTCACGGCGTCGGCGGCCAGATACTTGGTCAGCAGGGCGTCGGCGGCCAGCGACAGCGACGTGGTCGTGTCGCCCAGCTTCTTGGCCTGACGGGCGCTGATCTTGGTGCCGGCGGCGGCGATCACTTCACCGGTGTCGGCGTCGACCAGATCGAACTCGGGCTTCACGCCCTTCCAGCGCTCGGCCTTGTACGGGGTGACCCAGCCTTCGCCGCGCTTCTCGTAGGGCACGGTCTCGTAGAAGGTCTTGAGGATCTCCTCCCCGTCCATGCCCAGACCCATCAGGAAGGTCGAGGCCGGCAGTTTCCGGCGACGGTCGATACGGACGTAGACGATGTCCTTGGCGTCGAACTCGAAGTCGAGCCACGAACCGCGGTACGGGATCACGCGGGCGGCGAACAGCAGCTTGCCCGAGCTGTGCGTCTTGCCCTTGTCGTGGTCGAAGAAGACGCCCGGCGAACGGTGCATCTGCGAGACGATGACCCGCTCGGTGCCGTTGACGACGAAGGTGCCCTTTTCGGTCATGAGCGGGATGTCGCCCATGTAGACGTCCTGCTCCTTGATGTCCTTGACCGAGCGGGC
>JAUYAG010000121.1 GCA_030693575.1 Brevundimonas sp.
GCCCGCTACCGGACCGCGATCATCATCGTCACCCATGACGAGAAGATCATTCCCACCTTCAAACGCCTCTATCATATCCGGGATGGGCGGACGCATGAGGAAATCCGCAGGGATCGACCCGCAGCCTGAGCTGGACCGCATTGTTCAATCGACCGCCACTCAGCGCCCGGCGCGGCCGAACACTATGTTCGAGGCGCCCGGTGTGAAGAGGCGGCGAATCTCGCCTGCGATTACCGGTAGAGGTAGGCCGAGACGGCGCACATAGCGAGGGAGGTGCACGTCTCCTGCTTCAATCGTCACGGCCTTCCGACCAAAACATCTTTTCGCTGGACAGCAGGGTACGCTGTAGCGGCCCCTTGAGGCTCCGGTTTGGAGGCGGGCCGGCAACCCTGAGCAATCGCCCGCACTTCCGACATCCGACCCGGCAGACAGCGAAGCCTTGGGTGAGCAGGCCTCGCCGGGCCTGCTTGACCTCGGAACCCCTCCCGCGCCATAGCTCGCCGATGGTCATCACCGCCTTACCCGAGAGACTTCCAGGCGGCTAAGCGCGGTGCTCGCCGCCTCTCTCAAGGAGGCGTCATGACCAATCATCTCATCGAACATTTGCGGTCGAACGCGGCTACGAACCAGCCCGGCAAGGACTGGTTCTCGCCCCTCAGCGGGTGGCTTCTCGCCACCCTGGTCGGTCTTGAAGAAGACTGCGGCGGCACTCTCCTCTTCGCGTTCAAATCCGGCGGCCCGCTTTGGCGCAACGCTGTGGCGGTGGCGGTGGCGACGGGGGCTCTGGATCATCATCCCGAAACCTTTCTCCTCCGCGCCCATGGGGAAATCGATGAGAGCCGGGATGCTCCCTCGCTTCGCGCTCAGTTCGCCAAGGCGATCCAGACCATGAAACCTCGGCAGATCGTCGAGGCGGCGCTTGACGTCTTGCCTCCCTCGCTCTGCGGTTCTCTCAAGAAGATCGGGAATGAGGTGTTCACGACGCCCGAGGCGTATAAGCGCCTCATCGATCTTTTGTGCTCGACCAAGGCCGAGGACCGTGCCCGCCGCCGCGTGCTGGAACAGGTCAACGAACGGCTGACCGACAACCTCTTGCAGGTCATCGAGACCGTGGACCTCGCCGTCCTGACTCCGACCATCGTGACCCGCATCCATGACGCTGGAGAGGCCCATCGCCTCAACGCTCGGCTGCGGGCGATCCGGCAGCTTTGCAGCACCGCCAACGACCAATCCCTGCGCGAGTCCGCCGACGCTATGGGGAGCAACTTCAATGCCGGATCGTTGGCCCGCTCATGGCTGGCTCGCGCCGACCGCCTTGAGCCGTTGGGCCTCCCGATTGACGAGGCGGCGCCGGAGGTGATCCGCATAAACCCGGCCAAGGCGGAAGAATGGGGGCGCCTTTTTCGAAATTGCGTCTCCAGCTACGCAAACGAGATGGCGGCGGGGGCCTCGGCCTTCTTCGTCATCGAGGCTCTGTCGGTGATTGTCGTGCTTCGGCTGACCGACGCGGGCTGGATGCTCGTTGGGGTGCACACCCACGGCAATGGACCTGTTCCTCGCGCTGTCGTCGAGACGGTGAAGGAGAAGCTTTGCGCGCTCGGGGTCCTCTGTATCCTTCCCATCAAGCCTAAAGGCCCTGCGGCTTCCGCGATCAGCGGGTTCCGGCGGGACATCGATTGGGAATTCGAGTTTGAGGGGATGAGCGCTTGGGACTGATCCACGTTGGAGTGTGGCCAAGACGATCTCTCATGCCACCGCTCTCGGGCGTCGCGGTATCTTCCAGTCTGTCGTCAAAGACCGCCCTCAGCGCAGCCCCAAAGATACCTGAGTTTCGAGCGGCGGGTATCTATGCGGTATCTGGTAGAAAACGCAGGGTCTGAACCCCAGGTCGTGGCTTGCCTCAAGTATTTGAAATTTCTAAAGAAGGAATGGTGGACGCGACAGGGATTGAACCTGTGACCCCCTCGATGTCAACGAGGTGCTCTCCCGCTGAGCTACGCATCCGCCAAGACGGTTCCGGGGAAGCCCCGGAACGGGAAGGAGCGCTCTATAACCCCTAGGGCCCGCCGACCGCAAGGGCGAAACCAAGGCCATTCGATCTCATGATCGTGACCGGCCGCAGGGGATTTCAGGCCGCCGCCACCATCCGCTCGACCTCGCCGACGAGGTCGCGCAGGTGGACGGGTTTGGCCAGCACCTTGGCCTGTGGGCTGGCCTGGGCCGCAGACAGGGCCACGGCGGCGAAGCCGGTGATGAACATGATGCGGATGCCGGGCTGACGGGCGGCGGCGACGCGCGCCACCTCGATGCCGTCGGCGCCGGGCATGACGATGTCGGTGAGCAGCAGGTCCCATGGGCCCTGGTCGAGGGCGTCGATGGCGTCGTCGCCATTCTCGCAATCGACCACGGAATGGCCCGCGCGCTCCAGCGCCCGGGTCAGGAAACCGCGGAGCGAGTGATCGTCTTCCGCCAGTAGAATGCGCGCCATGTCGTTGTCCGCCCCGGTCGTCTTTCCGAAACGCTACGCCGCGACTGGTAAACCCGCCATGAAAATCAGGCGGGCCGCGCCGGCGCCCGCTTGTGGATGGTTGGACGAAACAGGGTATGGCTGGCCGAATGGATCAGGACGGGGCCGGAGCTGGAATGCGCGATGACGAGGCCTTCGTCGTCCTGCGCCCGCAAACGCCCGGCCGTTTCGTCTTCGCCTCGCCGCATTCAGGCACGGTCTATCCGTCCGGCATGGACGCGGATCCCTCCCTCGACGAGGCCAGCCTGCGCAGCGCCGAGGACGCCCTCGTCGACCGGCTGATCGCGCCCGGCGTCGATCTGGGCGCGACGGTGGTTCTGGCACGGCTGGGCCGGGCCTGGGTCGATCTGAACCGCGATCCGGCGGATCTGGATCCCCTGCTGATCGAGGGTGCCGCCGACGGGGTGGTTTCGGCGCGGACGGCGGCGGGGTACGGCGTCATTCCCCGCCTGACCGGGGATGGACGGCCGCTCTACGACCGGCGCCTGACGATGGACGAGGCGAGGGACCGGATCGCCGGGAGCCATGCGCCCTATCATGCCGCCCTGTCGGAGCGGATGCAGGCGGCGCACGCGCAGTACGGCGAGGCTGTGCTGGTGGACTGGCACTCGATGCCGGCGCGGGCGACGCAGGGGGCCGGCGGCGCGAGAGGGCCGGACGTGGTGCTGGGCGACCGGCACGGCTCGTCCTGTTCGGCGGCGCTGACACGGCGGCTGCGGCGGGCGTTCGAGGCTCTGGGCTGGCGGGTGGCTTTGAACCAGCCCTATGCGGGCGGGTGGACCACCCAGCACTGGGGGCGGCCGTCGGAGGGGTTCCACGCCATACAGGTGGAACTCAACAGGGCGCTGTATTTCGATGAAGCCGCCCGGTCGCCGGGGCCTGGCTGGTCGCGGACCGAGAAGGGCGTGGCCCGCGTCATCGCCGCCCTGCTGGACCGGACATAAAAAAAGCCGCGCCCGAGGGCGCGGCATGAAGTCTATAGGGAGGAAACGCCCAGAAGGGCACGACGCCCGGAGGCGTCGAAAATCAAGCTAGGTTGCAGCGCACAAATCGTCAAGCGTCTATCTCGCAACTGCGTTCACGCAATGTAACCGCTTCCAGCCCGTCAGACGCGCTCCAGCAGGCGTCGGGCGCTGCGGATGGCGCGGGCGGCGGGGGAACCGGCCTGACGCCAGAGCATGAGGCAGAAGGCGGCCGTCACGCCGAGCGCCAGCCACAGCGGCCCAAACAGCCAGGCCGCCGCCGCCAGGGCGAAATAGTAGCCCCGCACGCCCTGGCTGAAGGCGCTGAGGGCGGGATTCAGCAGATTGGCTGCGGCGTCGCCGAGGGCGACCCGGTCGGCCTCGGTATGCACTTCCGGCGCGGCCCCGATGAGGGCCAGCGAATAGTTCAACTGTCTGATCGACCAAATGAAATCCAGCAGGCCGCGGGCCAGACAGACCAGCACCAGCGCCAGCTTGGCCTCGAGCAGCTTCATCGGAACCTCCTCGGCGCCGACGGAGGCGAAACCCTGCAGGGCCTGTTCGCCGCCAAACAGCACACTGGCGACCGCCGCGATCAGCAGCAGGTTGGTCGAGGCGAAAAAGCCGCCGGAGTTGATGGTGTGGCCCATCAGATTGCTGTCGACGAGGCGGATTTCCCGATGGGTCATGGCCGTCATCCAGACGCGGCGAATGACCAGCATGTCGTCGTTCAGCGTGCCGCTGCGCCGCGCCAGCACGGCCAGAAGCGGGCCATAGCCGAGCCAGCACAGGATGAAGAGGGCCAGTGCCAGCCAGTCGAACAGGGTCATCGCCGTCTCCTCTTCACCGGCGCACCGTGACGCGCCCGGGCCTCGCGCTCAAGCCGCGAGACGCCGCGCGTCGAGCGACAGCGCGACCATCCTGCCTTGCTTCGGGCGCCGTGCGAGCCTATCACGCCCGCCACTTTCGTATCGCACTGCACAATAATCGAGCGCGCCATGAATATCGATGCCATTCCCGTCGGCCCCAATCCGCCCTGGGACGTCAATGTCATCATCGAGATCCCGCAGGGCGGCCTGCCGGTGAAATACGAGATGGACAAGGC
This sequence comes from Brevundimonas sp., assembly GCA_030693575.1. Taxonomy (GTDB): domain Bacteria; phylum Pseudomonadota; class Alphaproteobacteria; order Caulobacterales; family Caulobacteraceae; genus Brevundimonas. Next base: position 4,595 of record JAUYAG010000121.1, read on the forward strand.
CTCCGGTGCCCTGTTCGTCGACCGCTTCCTGCATACGGCGATGTACTATCCCGGCAACTACGGCTTCATTCCGCACACCCTGTCGGATGACGGCGATCCCTGCGATGTGATCGTGCTCAACCCGACCCCGGTGGTGCCGGGCTGCATCATCCGCTCGCGCCCGATCGGCGTGCTGAAGATGGAAGACGAGGCGGGCGGCGACGAGAAGATCCTCGCCGTGCCGGTCGACAAGCTGAACCCCTACTACACCGACATCGCCAGCTACCGGCAGCTGCCGACCATCATGGTCGAGCAGATCGAGCATTTCTTCACCCGCTACAAGGATCTGGAGAAGAACAAGTCGGTCACGGTGAAGGGCTGGGGCGACGCCGGCGAAGCCGCCGAACTGATCGCCACCGGCATGCGCGCGCATCAGGAAAAGCTGAAGGCAGCCGTCGCCAAGGCCGCCAACGCGGCCTGAGTCCTGCGTCCTTCTCCCCTTGCGGGAGAAGGTGGCCCGCGAAGCGGGTCGGATGAGGGGTCTTGCCGGCCTGTCCTCATCCGAAGCGCTCTTCTTCCGCATTCCGGGCGACCCCTCATCCGTCATGCTGCGCATGACACCTTCTCCCGCAAGGGGAGAAGGGATATCGAGACGCCATGGCCGCCGCCGAGACCCCCGCAGACGTCTTCAAACGCGCCCTCGCCCATGCGGCGCGGGCGCTGGCGGAGCAGTCCGAGCTTGAGGTCGTGTTCGGCTCCGACGGACCGAAGCTGTCCAACGGCGTCCTGACCCTGCCGCATCCGCCGCGCGATCCGGGCGGGCCCGAGAGCGCCACCCTGCGCGGCCAGGCCGACCGGCTGGCGCTGCGCCTGGCCAATCACGACGAGACCCTGCACGCCCGCCTCCGCCCCATCGACAGCCGCGCCGCCGAGGTGTTCGAGGCGGTGGAGCAGGCGCGGGTCGAGGCGGTCGGCTCGCAGTCCCTGGCCGGGGTGCGGGCCAATATGGGCGCGGCCCTGCTGACCCGGCTGGAGAAGATGGGTGCCCTGCGCGCGACCGAGGCCGAACGGGTGCCCGTGGCCGAGGCCGTGGCCCTGCTGGTGCGCGAGCGACTGACCGGCCAGCGCGCGCCCGACGGGGCGGCGGCCATGCTGGACCTCGTCCGTACCTCAATGGAGGAAAAGGCGGGCACCAGACTCAACGCCCTAGCCGAGGCCGCGGACGACCAGGCGATGTTCGCCGACCGGCTGAAGGACGTGCTGCGCGCGCTGGATCTCGATCCCGGCGACGGTCGCGGCGACGACGCCTCCGACGATCAGGGCGAGGACGAAGCCGATCCGCAGTCGCCCGACGCGGCGGATGACCAGGACGAGGAAGACGACGCCGGCGGCGGCGAAGGCCAGACCATGGACGGCTCGGCCGACGACGAGAGCCAGGGCGACGAGCGCGAGGCGCGGCCGGATGGCTCCGCAGGCGACCCCGACGGCGAGGCTTCGGACGAGGGGCCCGACGTCAATGAGGGCGCCCTGCCCAACCGCCAGCAGACGGCCGACGACGGCCGGACGATCGACGCCTACCGCGTCTTCACCACCGCCTATGACGAGGTCGTGGACGCCGCCGACCTGTGCGATCCCAATGAGCTGGAGCGGCTGCGGGCCCTGCTGGACCAGCAGCTGACGGCCCTGTCGTCGGTGGTGGCCCGGCTGGCCAACAAGCTGCAACGCCGGCTGATGGCGCAGCAGAACCGCAGTTGGCATTTCGATCTGGAAGAGGGGGTGCTGGATACCGCCCGCCTGACCCGGATCATCACCGACCCGACCAGTCCGCTGAGCTTCAAGGCCGAGAGCGAGAGCCCGTTCCGCGACACGGTGGTGACCCTGCTGCTCGACAACTCGGGCTCCATGCGCGGCCGGCCGATCATGGTGGCGGCGGTCTGCGCCGACATCCTGGCGCGGACGCTGGAGCGGTGCGGGGTCAAGGTCGAGATCCTCGGCTTCACCACCCGGGCCTGGAAGGGCGGACAGGCGCGCGAGGCCTGGATCACGGCCGGAAAGCCGGCCAATCCGGGACGACTGAACGACCTGCGGCACATCATCTACAAGTCGGCGGATTCACCCTGGCGCCGGGCCAAGAAGAGCCTCGGCCTGATGATGCGCGAGGGCCTGCTCAAGGAGAACATCGACGGCGAAGCCCTGACGTGGGCGCACGACCGGCTGCTCGGGCGGACCGAGGCGCGGCGCATCCTGATGGTCATTTCGGACGGTTCGCCGGTCGATGACTCGACCCAGTCGGCCAACGCCGCCCTGTATCTGGACAAACACCTGCGTCAGGTGATCGCCGAGATCGAAACCCGCTCGCCGGTCGAGCTGATGGCGATCGGCATCGGCCATGACGTGACCCGCTGGTACCGCCGTGCGGTGACCATTGTCGATGTCGAGCAACTGGCCGGAGCGATGGTCGAGAACCTGGCCGCCCTGTTCGAGGCCGAACCCAAGGCCGTCGCGGCCGGGCGCCGCCGGAAGGCCGCGTAAGGCGGTCCGCCGCCGTCATCCTGACCGGGGTGCTGGACCCCGGTCGCCGCGGAAACCCCCAGGCGTCAGCCGTCCGGCATGCGGGCGCCTTGCATGCGGCGCAGCATTTCGCGGCTGGCGGCCGCCTCTTCGGCGGTCTGGATGCTGTTGCGGCATACGCGACGGCCGAAGCGCGATCCGGTGACGGCCTCCATCCGGCAGGTCTGGGCCGGTTCCGCGGGCGCGGCGGCGACATTCACGTTCGTCCGGGGCGTCGTTTCAGCCTGCGGCGCGGCGGCGGACGCCGGAGCCGCGGGGGCCTGCTGGGCCGGGGGAGTCTGCTGCAGGAGCACGAGCGAAGCGAACGCGGCAACGGGGAACAGCACGGGGCTCTCCTTTGGAACATCGGTCGCCCATAATGCCCGTCAGAAGTCAGATCGCAACCCCGGCGCGAGATCAGACGCGTTCACTGATCCTGATGGCGGCCCGGCAGCCGGCCTTGATCACCGCGCTGAGCAGGTCGTAGCCCGGCGCTTCCCGGCTGCCGTGGGCGACCGCGTGGTCGTGGTGGGCCAGTTCCTCATCGCGGAAGGCGGACAGTTCGGCGGCCAGGGCCGGGTCGCGATCCTGCAACTCGGCGATCTGGTCGGCGTAATGTTCCTCGATCACGCTCTCGACCGCTTCGGTGCAGGCGTGGGCGGCCTTCTCGCCCATCAGGGCCGTGCCGGTTCCCAGCGCCAGGGCGGCCAGTCGCCAGACCGGGGTCATCACCGTGGGGCGCACGCGCTCGGCGTTCAGCAGGGCGTCGAAGCGGGCGAGGTGGACGGCCTCCTGGGCCTGCATCTCGCCCATGTCGGCGGCGACGGCCTCGTGGCCGGCGCGGCCTTCGAAGACGGCGCGCTGGGCGCGGTAGATGTGGACGGCGGCGTATTCGCCGGCGTGATCGACGCGCAGGATCTCCGCGCGGCGGCGTTGGCTGGCACCCCGGCCCGGACGGGCCAGCGGGATGCGGCGGTTGTCCGCCGTATCCGTTTCGGGGGCCTCAGTTTCGGGGAGCGCGGGCATCCTTGGGCCTCTTGGCGGCGAGAAGGCTGAACACGGCCAGGGCGGCCGAGATCAGGGCGTTCCACCCTGCCATGGACAGGCCGAGGAAGCGCCACGTCACCGCGTCGCACATGACGACCTTCTCGACCGGACCGGTGCCCAGGGCCAGGGCGGCCAGGCTTTCGAGGTTGATGTCGCCGCCGCCGGAACAGGTCGCGGGCAGCGCCCACCACTTCATCTCGCCGCCCATGTGGAAGACGGCGGTGATCGTGCCGGTGGCGAAGACGACGGCCAGCAGGAAGGCGGCGATGCGCGGCGTGCCGCGGCTGCCCCGGCTGACCAGATGCCAGAGAGTGGCGACCAGGGCGATGGCGACGGCACCCCAGTAGACCTCGCGCTGCTTGAGGCAGAGGTTGCAGGGCGCGAGGCCGCCGAAGCGTTCGAACGCATGCGCCGCGCCCAGCAGGGCCAGCGAGGCCGCCAGGGCGAAGGCGGTCCACCACCGCGTCAGGAGTCGATACAGGCCTACCATCGGACGACGTTCATAGCGGGGCCGGAGCGCCGCGTCGATCAGCTTAACCGCCGAACCGCGCGAGCAGCGATACGGCCCAGCCGGCACCGAAATAGAAGCCAATCGCCACTGTGGCCAGGGTCGCGGCCCAACCGGCCGCCACCGCCGCGCCGGCCAGGACGAACAGGCCGTCACGCTGGATCAGCCCCACGGCCAGCAGGGTCAGGGCGACCGAGGGCACCGTATTGGTCATGGGCAGGACGATGGTCACGGTCGCCAGGATCATGAACAGGGCCACCACCCGTTCGGCCCAACCCACCGTGAACAGCGTCAGTCGGGGCCGCGAAAGACGCTCGAACCAGCCCATCCGTTTGGTGGCAAAGTCGGCCATGCGATCCAGCCAGGCCTTCGAAACCCGGCGCTTCAGGACGGCCTCCGGCAGCCAGGGCTCGATCCGGCCGGCCAGCATCTGTCCCGCCAGCAGCAGGATCGGGATGCCGACAATCTGGGGCACGCCGTACAGGGCCGGCACCAGGCAGGGGATGGCGAGGATCAGGATCATCAGACCGAAGCCGCGTTCGTCGAGATCGTCGCGAATCTCCCGCAACGTCAGCCCCTCAGGTCCGCTCATGGCTGCCAGACCGGCTACCAGGGCGGTGAAGCTCTTTTTCGGATTGTCTACGTGCGGATTCTCGGTCTGGATCATGGGCTCGATCTCGGCGGGGCAGGCGGGTCGTTATCGGGAAATCGCCGTGAATGCGCCAGCCCGAAACCGCCTGTGAGTCGCCGTCGCGGCGGAGGGTCGCTATAGAGGCCGCCTACTGCCTCTCCGCTGCACGGATTCCCCATGCGCTATCTGCACACCATGGTCCGGGTGACCGACCTCGACGCCTCGCTGCGCTTCTACTGCGACCTGCTGGGTCTCGAGGAGATGCGGCGGATGGAGAATGACGCCGGTCGCTTCACCCTGGTCTTCCTCGCCGCGCCCGCGGACCGGGATCGATCGGACGCGGACCGGTCGCCCGAGGTCGAACTGACCTTCAACTGGGACCCGGACCCCCAGCCCTATGGCGGCGGGCGCAATTTCGGCCATCTGGCCTACAAGGTCGGTGACATCCATGCCGCCTGCCAAAGGCTGATGGACGGGGGCGTGGTCATCAACCGCCCGCCGCGCGACGGCCGCATGGCCTTTGTCCGCTCGCCGGACGGCATCTCCATCGAACTGCTGCAGGAGGGCGCGCCCCTGGCGCCCGCCGAGCCCTGGGTCTCCATGCCCAATACCGGGAGCTGGTGACCTTGAAGCCCTTTCCGATCCTGGCGCTCGCCCTGCTGGCGGGTGCCTGCGCCTCGACCTCCGAGACCTATCCGTCGCGTACCGCCACCGAACAGCTGCTGGTCGCCCGCGCCGCCGATCGCGCCGTCGAGGGCCTGACCCTGCCGATCCCGGCCGGATCGCGCGTCTTCGTCGACGACGCCTATTTCCGGGCCGAGAACGCGGCCTATGCCGTCAGCGCCATCCGCAACGCCCTGTCCGACGCCGGCTACGCCCTCGCCGCCTCGAAGACCGAGGCCGACGCCGTGTTCGAGCTGCGCGCCGGGGCCCTGTCGCTGGAGCAGATGCGCCGCGTCTTCGGCCTGCCGGACATGCGGGTGCCCATCAACGACACCTTCAACGTCGTCTCGATCCCCGAGCTGTCGATCTACAGTCGCCGCGACCGGGTCGGCGTGGCCGAGTTTTCGGGCTTCCTCTACGACCCGAAGACCGGTGCCCCCCTCGGCGCCGTCCTGCCCATGACCGGCGAATTCCGCATTCGCAGCCACAAGCTGCTGATGATCGTCGCCTGGGGCCAGCAGAGCATCGACCCGGGCCAGCGCGACCCCGGCGACAGCTGGCGGGAATTCTAGGGGCGACTCCGCGCCTTGCCGGAGGTGCGCCTTGTCATCCCGGCCGAACCCCGGCGAAGGCCGGGGGAAGAGCCGGGACGGGATGCGCTCTCTTTTCCCTGGACTCCCGGACAGCCCGCTCGGGCTGAGCCGGGAGCAAGGCCGCTGCTGCACAAGAGACAAGGGCTTGTCCCCTTGGGCGGCGTAGCGAGTCCAAAGAGCGGAGCGGCCCCCGCCCGTCTCCCGGCTCAGCCCAAGCGGGCTGTCCGGGAGGGACCACAGGGGTGTCATCTGCCGTCCCCGATCTCCGCTTCGCTCCGTCGGGGATGACAAAAGCGATCTCCGCTTCGCTTCATCGGGGATGACAAGGGCTCAACCCCTGTCGCAGGGGCGAGAAGACACTGTGTCCCGGAAAGGCGTGACGCTGGTCCGGAATTGCGCGTGCTGAGCCCCTTCCGCTGACCTTCCCTGTCGACCGCGCCTGCGCCGGCGCCGCCGTGAAACCCTGTTGTCAAAGACCTGCGCCGCTTTCCGGAGGAGGCGACGGATCATTTTACCGCCGCCGCGAGGGACGTTGGCTGATTTCCGGCAACGGGGGTCGGGAAGGGCCAAAACAGGGTCGGGAGGGGCGAGATTATACGGGGTGGAACGACACGGCCGCCTGACGACCGTCCAGTGTCGTTTGGCGTTGGTCGCGCCGGCATCACAAATGCGGCCCATGTCTCCCAAGGTGATGTCGTCAGCGTCGTTCTGTTCAATCCGACCGCGGGTGCGATAGACCTCGTATCGACGACGATCAGGGTTCGGGTGACGAAAGCATGAGAAGCGAGCAGTCGCGTATTCCGGTGCTGGACGGGGTGCGCGGATTTGCGGCCCTTGTCGTGCTGATTGCGCACTCGGCTCAAATACTGCTGGGCGCTACCTTCCTGCGCGGGCTGGGCCAGCAGGGCGTGGCGCTCTTCTTCATCCTGAGCGGGTTTCTGATGACCTGGCTCTATGCCGAACGGCCTTTCAACAGGGCGAACCTGCGAACCTATGCCGTGCATCGGGTGGGGCGTGTCTTGCCGCTCTATTACGCCGTCATCCTGGTCTCGCTACTCGCGGGATCATCGGTCATCTGGACCTTCCCCTTTGCCGGGCCGCGGGAGTTCGCCGAGCATGCGTTCCTGTTGATGGGGCAGCAAACGCTCTGGACTATCCCGATCGAAGTCCAGTTCTACGTGCTGTTTCCGATCCTTTGGCGCGATGCCAGCAAAGCCAGGCCGTGGCGCGCAATCACGGTGCTGGCGGTGGCGTTCCTCTCGCTTGCTCTTGCGATCCGGCTGATGGGCTATGATCCTCCGCTTCTTCCGATGTGGGGGCATTGCTTCCTGATCGGAGCCGGTATCGCGCTGGTGGCGAAGCGCCACACTGGCGGCGCGCAGAAGCGCCATTGGATGGGCTGGACGGCCCTCGCGCTGTTCTTCGCGGCCGTACCAGGTTTACGCACAGAGCTGGGGCTGCCTGTGGGGCCGAACTATTGGGACCCGCTGACCGTCGGGTCGAGCGTGTTGCTGTTCGTGGCATGCCTGTACCAGCTCGGGCCCCTGCGTATACTGGACGGGGCTGTGCCGCGTTGGCTCGGCAGGGTGTCGTACAGCGTCTATCTGCTTCACTTGCCGGTGCTGTTGACGATTGAGCGAACCGATCTCCCGCGCGGCATCGCATTCATGCTGACATTTGCCATTACCTTCGCGCTGGCAGAGTTGTCGTTCCGCTACATCGAAACTCCTGCGCGTCGCTGGATCGCGTCCAGGAACAGCGCAAGCGAAAGGGCGGTGCTGTAACCGGGCGGGATGACATCGCTGTCACGTCCGGGTTCGGTTGGACCGCTTCCGGGGCCTCAGCGGCGGCCATTCTCGCCGGCACAGGCATCGTCAGCCTCGTTATCCGCCAGGTCGGACCATGGGGTAAGCAACAACGGAGGCGGAGCAGCGGTCTCCGGCGTAGCGTTGGGGGCCTGACCGCGGTCGTCCAGAACTTGCGCCCCGGGCTCCGCTCGGGGATGGTCGCGGACTCAGTGGTTCCGGGGGTTCCCATGCGTCGTCTGCTCGTTTCGTCCGTCGCCGTCCTCGCCCTGATGGCGGGCGCCTCCGCCGCGGCGGCGCAGGACCCTCATGCCGGTCACGCCGGCCAGGGCGCGCCCGCGGCCGCCGCCCAGAGCGAGGACGCCCGGCTGGCGGCGTTCTTCGAGCAGGCGTTCCAGGAGCGGATCGCCCTGTCGCCGCAGCAGATGACCTCGCTGGGGCTGAAGACCGATTACGACCGGCTGGATGACAACACCGACGCGGCGGCGGCGCGGGGGCTGGCCCTGGCCGAGCGGCAGCTGTTGCAGCTGAACGACCAGTTCAATCCGCGCACCCTGAGCGACGAGAGCCGGCTGTCCTGGCGGCTGTTTGAATACGGGGTGGAGCAGGCGCGGTTGTCGAACCGCTGGCGCGACCGGGGCTATCAGTTCGCGGCCAACGGCAATCCGACCACGGGCCTGCCGGTGTTCATGATCAACAACCACCGGGTCACCAGCGTTTCGGACGCCGAGGCCTATGTGGCGCGGCTGATCGAGGCCGAGCGGGTGATGGGCGAGATTTCCGCCACCCTGCGGGCGCGGGCGGCGGCGGGGGTGATCTCGCCGGCCTTCGTGTTCGCGCCGACGATCGCCAATACGGGCGCGATCATCGCGGGCGCGCCGTTCGATGAGGCGGCGGACAATCCCGTCTGGGCCGATTTCCAGCGCAAGGTGGGCGCGCTGGACGCGGACGCCGCCACGAAAGAACGGCTGCTTGCCGAGGGGCGGGCGGCGCTGACGGGGCCGTGGCGGCGCGGCTATGAGGGCGTGCTGGCGGCCCTGGCCGAGGTCGGGGCGCAGGCCGAGGCCATGCCGGACAATGCCGGCGGCGTCTGGCGGCTTCCGGACGGCGAGGCCTTCTACAACGCCCGTCTGCAGCTCTCGACCACCACCGACCTGACGGCGGACCAGATCCACGAGATCGGCCTGGCCGAGGTAGCGCGGCTGCAGGGCGAGATGCAGACGATCATGACGCAGGTCGGCTTCACCGGCTCGCTGCAGGAGATGTTCGCCTATCTGAAGACCGATCCGCGCTTCCAGTATCCGAACACGCCGGAGGGCAAGGAGCAGTATCTGACCGACGCCCGCGCCTTCATCGCCCAGGTGATGGCGGCGGCCCCGCGCTGGTTCAGCGACCTGCCGGAATCGGCGCTGGAGGTGCGGGCGGTCGAGCCGTGGCGTGAGGCGACGGCGTCGATCGCCTTCTACAACTCGCCCGCGCCCGACGGATCGCGGCCGGGCATCTATTACGTCAACCTGTCGGACATGACCCAGGTGCTGAAGCCCCAGATCGAGGGCATCAGCTATCACGAGGGCGCGCCGGGCCACCATTTCCAGATCGCATACGCCCAGGAGATGGAGGGTCTGCCGCGCTTCCGTCGGTTCGGCGGCTACGGTGCCTATGCCGAGGGCTGGGGCCTGTATTCCGAGCGGCTGGGCAAGGAGATGGGGTTCTATGAGGACCCGTATTCCGACTTCGGCCGGCTCTCGACCGAGCTGTGGCGGGCGGTGCGGCTGGTGACCGACACGGGGCTGCACGCCAAGCGCTGGAGCCGCGAACAGGCGATCGACTATTTCCGCCAGAACTCGCTGCTGAGCGAGCGCGATATCGTCAAGGAGGTCGAACGCTATCTGACCAATCCGGGGCAGGCGACCAGCTACAAGATCGGCGAGCTGAAGATCATGGAGTTGCGGGCGCGGGCGCAGGCGGCGCTGGGCGACCGGTACGATATCCGGGACTTCCATGCGGTGGTGCTGGGCTCGGGCTCGGTGCCGCTGGATGTGCTGCAGGACCAGGTCGATGCCTGGATCGCGGCGGGCGGCGGCTCGCCGGGCTGAGGGCGGCGCGGCTGAACGCCACGTTGGCGGAACCGCCACAAGCCCCTAGCTTTTCTGCCACCCTCGAACAGGAGACACCGATGCCGCTGCTGATGTGCCCCAATGACAACGCCGCCATGCAGACGCTGGAACGGGGCGGCGTGCAGTTCGACATGTGCCCGACTTGCCGCGGCGTCTGGCTGGATCGCGGCGAGCTGGAAAAGCTGATGGACTCCGCGATGCAGGACGGCCGGGCCTCCGCGCCCCAGGCCGCGCCGGCTCCGCAGGCCCAGCCCTATCCGCCGCAACAGCCACCGCAGCAGCCGTGGGGCGGCCAGCCTGCCTATCGCGACGAGCGCTATCGCAGCCGCGATGACGACGACTACCGCTACAAGAAGAAGAAGCGCGACAGTATCTTCGACATCTTCGACTGATCAGGCCGCCAGGCCGGCGGCCTTCATCAGTCCCTTCAGCGGGACGAGGGTCTCCGGCGCGGCCGAGAGGACGGCGCGGGATTCCGGCGCGCGGAACAGTCTGATCGCTTCAGCCTTGGCGCGGTCGGCGGCGGGCCCCAGCGGCGCGGTCTCGCCGGCGGCGAGGCGCAGCAGCACCGAGAGCTTCTGCAGCAGGGGCGCCGGCGAGCGTGCGATCATCATGACGATCCGGGCTTCGGCCTCGACCGTGCCGCCCACCGCGCCGATAGCGGCGTTGATCTCGGCGTCGTCCCGTTCCGTCAGGCCGCAGACCCGGACCGAGCGCTGAAGGCCGGCCAGGACGCCCAGCTTCTGGGCCGCCGTCTGGGCGGCTGAAGGGGCGCGCATCTCGCTCTCGAAGCGCAGTGAACCGACGCAGGCGGACAACCAGCGGGCCGCAGACCGCTTGTTGGCGGTTCCGGTGACGTTCTCGCACAGCCGGGTCAGGGACTCGGCCTCGCACAGGACGGTTTCGCAGCCCTTCACATAGGAGGCCACGAAGTCGGCGGTGACGATGGCCCTGGACCGTTCGTTGAAGGCCGTCTGCACCTCGTCGAGCGTCAGCAGCCGGCCGGCCGTCACCGTCAGGGTCATGGCCAGGGTGCGCAGGATGTCGATCTCGCCCGCCGCATCGTTGGGACGCAGGCGGCGCGGGCTCATCAACTCGCGCAGCACCATGCGGGCCAGGGCAGCGGAGAGCAGGGGGAATTCCCCCGCCTCGAGCCGCGCGCCGAGCCGGGCCGTCGGGCCGTCGACGGCCGGCACCTGCATCGCCAGTCGGGGATCCTGGGCGATCAGGGCGTTGATCTCCCTCGGTGCCACCATGCGGACCACGGCGGCCAGCGAAGCGCCCTGGTCCAGGGACGGCCCGAGCACGTCGGCAAGGCTCGTCCGTGAGCCCAGCATCTCGCACAGCAGCTGTTCGATCGGCACCATGACCATGGCGCGGGGCGCGCCTTCGGCGGGTGCGCGCTCCGCGAGATCCATCAGGCGGTCGAGACGCGGCCGGCCGCCGCGCAGACCCTTCAGTGCACCGCATACAACGCCGCCCATGATGAAGGCGCGATCCGGCTGGCCGGCCATGCGGTGGGCGATGTCAGCGATCGAGCAGTCTTCGAGGCTGGGGAAGAGATTGCGCCGCCCGGCCGCGACGACGCGTTCGACGGCCTGATCCGACAGTTTCTGGTAGTGGCGCATCAGGTCGTGGACCGGCTGGCCCACATCCTGGCTCTCGGGCACGGCGATTTTCTGGATGGCGTGCTGAAGTTCGACGCCCGAGGCTTCCAGTTTTTCGGCCAGGTCGGGGCGGTGCAACAGTTCGAATGCGGTGACGCCGTGGCGCGCCAGCCAGTCCTCCAGCACCCGGCTGATCATCTCGCGGGCGTGCGGCGCGTAGAAATCCTGCGGCACCGAGCAGCGCGGCCCGGCCTGGTCCTCGGACACGACCCGTTTGCGCTGAACCTCGGGCGCGCCGCGCGTCAGCACGGTGACGCTGTTGAACTCCATGGTGTCCGGGTCGAGCGTCTCCTTGGTCACGCGCACGGCGGCGGCGCGGTTGTCGGAGAGCAGGTCCTCGGCGGTCTGGACCGCCTGGGTGCGGTCCTCCGTCGCCATCTGGAGGGTCCAGGGGGCCGGCGCGGTCTTGCGGATATAGACTTCGTAGTGGACGGGCCCGGCCATGAAACGCTCGTGAATTGCCCTGCCACCATGGCGCCAAGGCTTTAAGGTCAGGTTTCGTTGCGCATTAAGGCGGCGCAGCCCATGTTTTACGCCGTAATCTCTCCACGATGTTTTAGAACGGTACCGCTTGCCGCGCGTTGTGATGGCGAACGAACCGTCTGCAAGGAGCCTGACTTGGCGAACATCACCCTGGTCGACGACGACGAGAACATCGTCGCTTCCGTCTCGCTGGCGCTGGAAAGCCATGGCCACAAGGTCACGGCCTGGCACGACGGCGCCTCGGGACTCGAGGCGCTGGAGGCCAGCCCGCCCGATCTGGCCATTCTCGATGTGAAGATGCCGCGCATGGACGGGATGGAGGTGCTGCGCCGCCTGCGCCAGACCTCGCAGATCCCGGTCATCATGCTGACGTCCAAGGACGAGGAGATCGACGAGATCCTCGGCTTCAACCTCGGCGCCGACGACTATATCCACAAGCCGTTCAGCCAGCGTCTGCTGATCGAGCGGGTCAAGGCCCTGCTGCGCCGCACGGGTGCCGACGGCGGTGAGCCCGAACCCTCGGGCGAAGGCTCCACCAAGGCGATCAAGCGCGGCAAGCTGTCGATGGACCCGGCCCGGCACGAGAGCACCTGGGAAGGCCGGCCGGTCAAACTGACCGTGACCGAGTTCCTGCTGCTGCAGGCCCTGGCCCAGCGGCCCGGCTTCGTGAAGAGCCGCGACAACCTGATGGACGCCGCCTACGACGATCAGGTCTATGTCGATGACCGCACCATCGACAGCCACGTCAAACGCATGCGGAAGAAATTCCGGGTGGTCGACCCCGAGTTCGACGCCATCGAGACCCTGTATGGCGTTGGATACCGCTACCGCGAAAGCTGATCCGCCGCTCCCGCCGGGAGCGGTCGAACCCCGCCGTCGCCTGAAACGCTTCAGCGGGTCGCGGCTCGGCGGGCTGATTCTTGCCCTGAACCTGCTCAGCCTGCTGATCCTGTTCGTGGGGGCCCTGCTGTTGAACGAGTGGCAGCGGGGGTTGATCGAGTCGCGTCAGGAGACCCTGACGGCCCAGGCCGAACTGCTGTCCAACGTGCTCAGCAAGCTCAGCATCACGACCGGCGAGCCCACGCCGGCCTTCGATCCGGTGGAGGCGTCGCGGCAACTGGTCGACGACTTCATTCCGGCCGGGCAGAGGGCGCGGCTGTTCGACCTCGACGGCCTGCTGGTCGCGGACAGCTATGCGGTCAGCGAGGCGATTCCGGGTCAGGCCCTGCCGCCCGCCCGGCCCGCCGGCACACCCGTCCAGCCGCCCGCGCCCAAGGTCGAGACCCGCGACGCCGCCCGTCTGGAAGAAGCCCGCTCGGCGCTGGCGGCCGAGGTTGAGCAGGCGCTGGACGGAGAGCCGCAGGCCGGCGTGCGGCGCTCCGAAAGCGGCGATCGTGTCGTGTCCGTCTCGATCCCGGTCCGGCACGTCCGGCAGGTTCTGGGCGTTCTGACGCTGGAAGCCGGCGACGTCGATGAGACCCTGTCGGCGCAGCGCCGGGCGCTGATGCCCTTCGCCCTGGTGGCCCTGGCGGTGAACCTGCTCGGGTCGCTGCTGATGCATCTGTTCGTGGCCCGGCCCGTGATGCGGCTGTCAGCGGCGGCGGATGAGGTGCGGCTGCAGCGGGCGCGGGCCATCTCCCTGCCCGATCTGGAGAGCCGCAAGGACGAGATCGGCGATCTGGCGCGGTCGCTGGAGACGATGACCGAGACCCTGTCGGACCGGATGGACGCCATCGAGGCCTTCGCCGCGGACGTCTCGCACGAGATCAAGAACCCCCTCACCTCGATCCGCTCGGCGCTGGAGACCCTGCCGCTGGTCAAGACCGCGGCGCAGCGCGAGAAGCTGACCAGCCTGCTGCAGCAGGACGTGCGGCGGCTGGACCGGCTGATCA
>JAUYAG010000129.1 GCA_030693575.1 Brevundimonas sp.
GGACCCGCTTGGGCCGCGGAAGGCTGAGGGCGAAGACGAGCGCCATCAGCGTGGCGGAAAGGCCGAAGCCGATTTCCAGTGCGCTGATCATCATCGTCTGATCTCCGAAAGCCTACTCGAAGCAATCAGAATGGGGTCGAACCGCCCGGCTGGCAAGCCATTTCGGCAATGGCGCCGCTGACGAGGCCGTGAGACGGTGCCGGCACAGAAGAGATCATGCGCCTTGTTCCGTCCGTCATCGCCGTCGTTCTGCTGGCCGCCCTGACCGCCTGCGCCCATGCGCCCGAGGCCGCGCTGGTCACTCCGGACTACACGCCGCTGGCTGACCAGCCGACCGGGCCCCACGCGCGGCTGTACGCAGACTGCATCCGGCAGGCCGCCGAGAACGGGACCTATCGACAGGTCGTCGACGGTGGAGAAGAACTGTTGCTCTTCACCTGCTCCGGCAGAGTGGCGGCGACCTTTTACGAGTCGCTCGGCCCACACAGTGCGTCGATGGACTCAGGCTGGGAACATGCCGGCCGCCGCTACCGCTCGACAGCGAAAGTGCAGCGCAACCTGATCGGCGTTGACCACTGCTCCATCGGGATCGACGGCTTCTATCCGAGCTGTGTTCTGACCTTCAACGCTGGCGACTTCCTGATCGCCGGCGATTGACCCGAAGTCGCACCGGCTGGCGTCGCCGCCGCGCGGCGACTAGTTCAGTGACATGAGTCACGCCGACACCGCCGACGCCTTCTCCGCCCGCCGTCAGGCCGCCGTCCGGCGCATCGAGGCCGAGACCGGCATCGACGAGCCGATGATCGCGCGACTGGTCGACGCCTTCTACGACCGCGTCCGCGCCGATCCGCTGCTCGGGCCCGTCTTCGCGGACCGGATCAGCGACTGGGGCCCGCACCTGCAGCAGATGCGCCTTTTCTGGTCGTCCGTGGCCCTGATGAGCGGCGTCTATCACGGCCGGCCCATGCCCAAACACCTGCCCCTGCCGGTCGACGCCCGCCATTTCGACCGCTGGCTTGAGCTGTTCGAGGCCACGGCCGCCGAGGTCTGCCCGCCCGCGGCCGCCGCCCATTTCGTCGAACGCGCCCGCCGGATCGCGGAGAGCCTGGAGCTTGGCATCGCCGGGGCCCAGGGCGTGCTGCTCCGCAAGGGCGAGCGCTATCTGCGACCGACCGAGGCCTGGACGCCGCCCCAGTCCTGATCCACGTTCGTCAACGACGAAGGCGCATCAGCGGTCTTCGCGGGTGTGGAAGATGCGCGTGATGACAACGCGGTCTGGATAGTGGCGATAGCGGATTTCGTACCCGGCCTGTCCAAGTCGAACAGTCAGCTTGCGATAGCCATGGGGTCCGGCGCGGCCGACCGCGGGAAAGGCGGCGATATCCTCAAGGGCCCGGACCAGAACTGACATGGCGCGTTCGGCGGCAGCATGACTGTTTTCTGTCAGGAACTCGAAGAGCCGGTCCCGATCCGCCAACGACTATCGGGACAGCCGAACCGGAGTCTTCACGCCTTGAATTTCGCGTGTACCGCTTCACGCAGCCCCTGCATCCACTCCTCTGCGCCAATGGATTCGCCCGTGCGTTCGTACTCGGCAACACGGCGAAAATCCTCGGCCCAGTCATCCTCCATAGCCTGCTCAAGCACTTGCGTCGCATAGACGGTGGGATCTACGCCGGACGCCTCGGCGGCGGACTTCAGCCGCCGCTCCTGATCTTCGTTCAGATGACTGTCGAACCCATCGGCCATGGAAAACGATACCGCACACAAAACCCGACCGCAATGTTCCCACATTGTTCTTGCTGAATCCCGCAAATTGATCCCCATATAGCGGCGTCGCGCCGGACCCTCCCCGGCCCTACCGCGTTCCCGGAATCCATGACCGAAAAGCACAACTTCATCCGCGTGCGCGGCGCCCGCGAGCACAATCTCAAGGGCGTCGATCTCGACATCCCGCGCGAACAGCTCGTGGTCATGACCGGCCTGTCGGGCTCGGGCAAAAGCTCGCTCGCCTTCGACACCATCTATGCCGAGGGCCAGCGCCGGTATGTGGAATCCCTGAGCGCCTATGCCCGCCAGTTCCTCGAGCTGATGGGCAAGCCGGATGTTGACCTGATCGAGGGCCTGTCGCCGGCCATCTCCATCGAGCAGAAGACCACCTCGAAGAACCCGCGCTCGACCGTCGGCACGGTGACCGAGATCCACGACTATATGCGCCTGCTCTGGGCGCGCGTCGGCGTGCCCTATTCGCCCGCCACCGGCCTGCCGATCGAGAGCCAGACCATCTCCATGATGGTCGACAAGCTGACCGCCCTGCCCGAAGGCGAGCGCCTGCTTCTGCTGGCCCCGGTCGTGCGCGGCCGCAAGGGCGAATACCGCAAGGAAATGGCCGAGTGGCAACGCGTCGGCTTCCAGCGCGTCAAGATCGACGGCGAATTCTACGCCATCGAGGACGCCCCGACGCTGGACAAGAAATTCAAGCACGACATCGACATCGTCGTGGACCGGATCGTCACCAAGGTCGGTCTCGAGAGCCGCTATGCCGACAGCCTGCAGACCGCCCTCGGCCTCGCTGACGGCATCGCCGTGGCCGAATGGGCCAATATCGCCGAGGGCGAGACCGCACCGCGCCGCCTGACCTTCTCCGAGAAATTCGCCTGCCCGGTCTCCGGCTTCACGATCAGCGAGATCGAGCCGCGGCTGTTCTCGTTCAACAACCCCTTCGGTGCCTGCCCGACCTGCGACGGCCTCGGCGTCAAGCTGGCCTTCGACGCTGATCTGGTCATTCCGGACCGCGACAAGACCCTGCACAAGGGCGCGGTGGCCCCGTGGTCGCGCGGCCCCTCGCCCCTCTACACCCAGACCCTGCAGTCACTGAGCCGCCACTACGGCTTCTCGATGGACGTGGCCTGGCGCGACCTGCCGGAGAAGGCCCAGACCGTCATCCTGCGCGGCACCGGCTCCGAGAAGATCAAATTCACCTACGACGACAACGCCCGCAAATATGAGGTCTCCAAGGCCTTCGAGGGCGTGCTGCCGAACCTTGAGCGCCGCTGGCGCGAGACCGATTCTTCATGGGTCCGTGAGGAACTGGGTCGCTTCCAGTCCGAGACCCCGTGCGAAGTCTGCCACGGCAAACGCCTCAAGCCCGAGGCACTCGCGGTCAAGGTCGCGGCCACGGACATCGCCGAGGTTTCCTGGCTGTCGATCAAACAGGCTCACGCCTGGTTCACCGACCTCGACGGCAAGCTGACCGACAAACAGTTGGAGATCGGCCGCCGCATCCTGAAGGAGATCACCGACCGGCTGCGCTTCCTCAACAACGTCGGCCTCGACTACCTCAGCCTGTCGCGCGCCTCGGGCACCCTGTCCGGCGGCGAGAGCCAGCGCATTCGTCTGGCGTCGCAGATCGGCTCAGGCCTGACCGGCGTCCTCTACGTCCTCGACGAGCCCTCCATCGGCCTGCACCAGCGCGACAACTCCCGTCTGCTGGAAAGCCTGCGCGGCCTCCGGGACCTCGGCAATTCCGTCCTCGTCGTCGAGCATGACGAGGAAGCCATCCTGACCGCCGACTATGTCATCGACATGGGCCCGGCCGCCGGCATCCACGGCGGTGAGGTCTGCGCCCAGGGCACGCCGGCCGAGGTCATGGCCAACGCCAACTCCCTGACCGCCAAATACCTGACCGGCGAGCGCGAGATCGAACTGCCCGCCGACGGCCGCCGCCCCATCGACCGCAAGAAGATGCTGCGGATCAGCGGCGCCACCGGCAACAATCTGAAGAACGTCACCGGCGAGATTCCGGGCGGCGTCTTCACCTGCATCACCGGCGTGTCCGGCGGCGGCAAGTCGACCTTCACCATCGAGACCCTCTACAAGGCCGCCGCCCGCCGGCTGCACAACGCCTCCGACGCCCCCGCTCCGGTCGACCGCATCGAGGGGCTGGAGCTGTTCGACAAGGTCATCGACATCGACCAGTCGCCCATCGGCCGCACCCCGCGCTCCAACCCGGCCACCTACACCGGCGCCTTTGGGCCCATCCGCGACTGGTACGCCGGCCTGCCGGAGTCAAAGGCCCGCGGCTACGGCCCCGGCCGGTTCTCGTTCAATGTGAAGGGCGGCCGCTGCGAGGCCTGCCAGGGCGATGGCCTGATCAAGATCGAGATGCATTTCCTGCCG
>JAUYAG010000149.1 GCA_030693575.1 Brevundimonas sp.
CTGGCCAACAACGGCGTGTTGTTTTCCGAGAGCGCGCTCAAGGGTGCCCATTTCATCGAACTGGCCTGCAAGCGGAAGATCCCGCTGGTCTTCCTGCAGAACATCTCGGGCTTCATGGTCGGCGGCAAATACGAGGCCGAGGGCATCGCCAAGAATGGTGCCAAGCTGGTCACCGCCGTCTCCTCGGCCGAGGTGCCCAAATTCACCGTCCTGATCGGCGGCAGCTTCGGCGCCGGCAACTACGGCATGTGCGGCCGCGCCTTCGCCCCGCGCTTCCTGTTCACCTGGCCCAACAGCCGGATCAGCGTCATGGGCGGCGAACAGGCGGCGGCCGTTCTGGCCACCGTCCACCGCGACGCTGATAGCTGGACGCCGGATCAGGCCGAGGCCTTCAAGGCCCCGATCCGCCAGAAATACGAGGACGAGGGCAATCCGTACCACGCCACCGCCCGCCTCTGGGACGACGGCGTCATCGACCCGGTGCAGACTCGGGACGTGCTCGGGCTGGCGATCAGCGCCTCGCTGAATGCGCCGATTCCGGAGACGACGTTCGGCGTGTTCAGGATGTAATATGATTTCCTTCTCCCCTCGGGGGAGAAGGTGGCCCGAAGGGCCGGATGAGGGGGATCGCCTGCTCATGCACCAGACTGGGGACAGGACCCGGAACGCTCGTCGGCTCCGCGCTGGGTCCACCCACGCGGAAGATCATCTCCGGGCGCTGGTGCGGGGCCGTCGTTTCGAGGGGCTCAAATTCCGACGGCAGGCACCCGTCGCCGGAAAGATCGTCGACTTCCTCTGTCCTGAACTAAAACTGGTCGTCGAACTGGACGGCGGCATCCACGATCTCCGGATCGTCGGAGATGCCGAGCGGGAACTGCTGATCGCGGCGGCAGGGTTTCTCGTGTTGCGGTCAGGAAACGAAGCCTTCCTGCGAAATCCGAACATCCTTCTGGACGCGATCCGCCTTCGGGCATCGGAGATGCGGAACCGGCCCCCTCATCCGAGCGGCTCCGCCGCCCACCTTCTCCCCCAAGGGGAGAAGGGTTCCTCTTAGCGACAATCGGCGATCACCCCGCCCGCAACACCTTCTCCATCGCCTTCCCCTTCGCCACCTCGTCGACCAGCTTATCAAGGTGGCGGATCTCGCGCATGAAGGGGTCCTCGATCTGCTCGACCCGGTGACCGCAGATCATCCCGGTGATCAGGAACCGGTTCGGGTTCATGGCCGGGGCCTCGGCGAAGAAGGTCTCGAAATCGGTCTTCGCCGCCAGCAGGGCCTCGAGCTGATCCTGCGAATAGCCCGTCAGCCAGCGGATCACCTGATCCACATCGGCCCGCGTCCGGCCCTTGCGCTCCGCCTTGGCGACGTAGTGGACGTGGACGGCCGCCACGCTCATGCGGCGGACGCGCTCGTTTGAACTGGTCTGCATTCAGAAGGGTATGGCGGCCCGGACCGGCTCGTCCAGCGCCCAGCGGTAGGAGTCCGGACCGAACGGCAGGTCGAACAGGCGCGGCGCTTCGCTGTCCGGCGTCGGGTCCCTATGCAGTTCGAACGCAGACAGCAGGGCGCGGCGGGTGCGCTCGGCGGCGAGCCCGTGGACGCCCTTGCGCTGCAGGATGCGGCCGATGACGACCTCGCGATGCGCCGCCCCGCCCTGCGCCGCGAGTTGCTCGCGAATTTCGGCGGCCAGCTTCACCTTGGCGGCGGTGAGGCGGGCGGGCTTGCTGGTGCGGGGGGCGGATGGTTTCGACATGCGGGGTCTCATCCCGTGAGCGGCTCTGTTAACTTTTCGGTCATCAAGCTTGGCCGTCACGCCTTGTCAAGATAACGCCGGTCTTTGCGCTGGCGCGATGCCATTCCCCGGGCGATGCGTTACACACGGGCAGCCGACAAGGAAACCGCCATGAGCCAGCCCACCGAAGCCGACCTGAACGCCCTCGACATCACCCCGGGCGAGGCCGCCGAGATCAATGCCATCGCCCATCCGCTGCTGGCCGATCCGGCACCGGACGCCGACGACAACCTGGTGCGGATCGACTCCACCGCCGACGGCGTGGTCTTTGTCACCATCAACCGGCCGGACAAGCGCAACGCCTTCGATGCCGCGACCATCGCCGCCCTCTATGAGGCGTTCGAGACACTCCAGGGCGCGGACCATGTGCGCGTCGTCTTCATCCGCGGCGCTGGCGGGACCTTCAGCGCGGGCGCCGACCTCGCGTGGATGGCGGACGCCGTCCGCTGGTCCGAGAGCGACAATCGCGACGACGCCATGGGTCTGGCGAAGATGCTCAAGGCCCTGCACGACGTGCCGGCCCTGACCGTGGCCATCGTCGAGGGCGCGGCCATGGGCGGCGGGGCCGGCATCGTCGCCGCCTGCGACATGGCCGTCGCGGTCAAGGGCGCGAAATTCGCCTTCTCCGAGGTCAGGCTGGGCCTCATCCCCGGGACCATCGCCCCCTATGTCGTCGAGGCCGTCGGCGCCCGCACCGCCCGCGCCCTGTTCATGACCGCCGAACTGTTCGACGCCGACGCGGCGAAGGACTTCGGCCTGATCGGCCAGGTGCTGGACAGCGCAGACCAGATCGACGGCTTCATCGCCAGCTTCTCCGACAGCATGAAGGCCTGCGCGCCGGGTGCCGTCGGTGACGCGAAGCGGCTGGTGAACCACGTCGCCGGTCACCGCATTGACCATGCCCTGATGGAAGAGACCGCCAAACGCATCGCCCGCGCCCGCGTCTCGCCCGAGGGCCAGGAAGGCGTCGGCGCCTTCCTCGAGAAGCGCAAGCCGCGCTGGGCGGAGTAGGTCGCCGCCTCCCGGCGTAGCCGGGCCTACGATTTGACGGTCGGCAGGTTCATCACAACGAGCACAACGAATTGACAGAGGGCACAACGGGAGCAGCGCCAGTCCCGGCCCCGTTGTGTCCGTCGTGGCCCCGTTGTGCTCGTTGTGCTCGTTGTGGAGAACCTCCTCGGGATCCGCTTCGCGGGAAGCAGATCCGGGCCCAGGTGCGCCATGTCTTCTCCGCCAACCACAGACCGGCTAGACACATCCCATGTTCAAATCCGTCCTGGTCGCCAATCGCGGCGAGATCGCCTGTCGCGTCTTCCGCACCGCCCGCCGCATGGGCATCCGCACGATCGCGGTCTATTCCGAAGCCGATGCGAAGGCCCTGCACGTCCGCGAGGCCGATGAAGCCGTCCTGATCGGCCCGGCCCCGGCCCGCGAATCCTATCTGGATGCGGCGAAGGTGCTGGCCGCCGCGAAGACCACGGGCGCCGAGGCCATCCACCCCGGCTACGGCTTCCTGTCCGAGAACGCCGACTTCGCCGAGGCCGTCATGGCCGCCGGTCTGGTCTGGATCGGCCCGCCCCCCGCCGCCATCCGCGCCATGGGTCTGAAGGACGCCGCCAAATCCCTGATGATCGCGGCCGGTGTGCCGGTCACCCCCGGCTATCTCGGCGAGGACCAGTCGCTGGACCGCCTGCAGACCGAGGCTGACACCATCGGCTATCCGGTCCTGATCAAGGCCGTCGCCGGCGGCGGCGGCAAGGGGCTGAGGAAGGTCGAGCGCGCCGAAGACTTCGCCGACGGCCTCGCCTCGGCCCAGCGCGAGGGCCAGGCCTCGTTCGGCGATCCCCGCGTCCTGATCGAGAAATACATCACCCGCCCGCGCCATATCGAGGTGCAGGTGTTCGGCGACAGCCACGGCGAGGTCGTCCACCTCTATGAGCGCGACTGCTCCCTGCAGCGCCGCCACCAGAAGGTGATCGAGGAGGCCCCGGCCCCCGGCATGGACGCCGCAACCCGCAAGGCGATCACTGACGCCGCCGTCCGGGCGGCCAAGGCCGTGAACTATGAAGGCGCCGGCACCATCGAATTCATCGCCGACGCCTCCGACGGCCTCAAGGCCGACCGCATCTGGTTCATGGAGATGAACACCCGGCTGCAGGTCGAACACCCGGTCACCGAGGCCGTCACCGGCGTCGATCTGGTCGAATGGCAGTTCCGCGTCGCCGCCGGCGAACCCATGCCGCTGAAGCAGGACGAGATCGGGCTCAACGGCTGGGCCATGGAGGCCCGCCTCTACGCCGAGGACCCGGCCAACGGCTTCCTGCCGAGCATCGGCAGGCTGGACCATTTCGTCATGCCCGAGGGCATTCGGGTGGACACCGGCGTCGAAGAGGGCGGCGAGGTCAGCCAGTTCTACGACCCGATGATCGCCAAGCTGATCGTCCATGCGGAGACACGGGAAGAGGCGGCGGAGGACCTCGCCGAGGCCGCCCGTCAGGTCGAGGTGTGGCCGGTGAAGACCAATGCCGCCTTCGTCATGAAATGCCTGGAGCATCCCCGGTTCGTCGCCGGTGATGTCGATACCGGCTTCATCGCCGCCGAGGAGAGCGATCTCGCCGCTGAACCGCTGTCGGAGATGGGGATCGAAGACGCGGCCAACAGGCTGCGCCAGTTCGCGTCGCCGCGGGCGGACCGGACCGTATCCCCCTGGGATCACCTCGACGGGGCCATCGGCTTCCGCGCCAACGCTCCCGATCAACGCACCCAGTCCGTCCGCGTCGACGGCGCGCCCCACGTCGCCCAGTTGCTGGACGAGAACGATCATCCGATGACGCGCCTGATCGGCCTGTCAGCGACGCGCGTGATCGCGTTCGAGAATGGCTCGGCCTTCGACGTCAGCGCCTTCGGCCGGGCCGGGAGCGGTTCGGGTTCCGGCCCCGCCTCCGACGGCGCTCTCCGGGCGCCCATGCCCGGCAAGATCGTCGCCACGCCCGCCAGGGCCGGCGACACGGTGACCAAGGGGCAGCCCGTCGTGGTGCTCGAGGCCATGAAGATGGAGCACGCCCTCGTCGCGCCGTTCGACGGCGTGGTCGGCGAGATCGGCGTCTCCGTCGGCGATCAGGTGGCGGCGGACATGGTGTTGGCGGTCGTGAAGGCGGCGGACGCCGGGTGAGTGATTAGTGGTTAGTGGTTAGTGGTTGCAGCGTCTCTGGCGGCGGAAAGGCGGCGCTGTCCATGCGGCCCCGCAGGTGGCGGCCAGCCACTAACCACTAACCACTAGTCACTCGCCAAACCTCAGCGGAAGCCGATCCCGCCCACCGGTGTGGTCACATTGGCGTCCGCGAAGGTGGCCATCAGTTGCATGGCGCTCCGGATCGCCGCCTTCACCTCGGGAACCTGCAAGGAAGCGCGATGCGCGGCCTGGTCGGTCCAGACCTCTGTGACCCAGACCGCATGATCGTCCGCAGGGTCGTGGGCCACGATATAGCTGAGGCAGCCCGGCGTGGTCCCGAGGTTCTCGAGCAGGATAGCCGTCAGCGCGTCGCGCTGCCCGGGAATGGCCGTCATCTTGCCGATCAGTCCGTACATGGCACGTCCATCCGTTCCCGCGCCCCGGAGGTCAGCGGATCACCGGACCGCCGCCAGGCCGCACCGCGAATCCTTACGCCCGCCGCCGGAGCTTGTCTCCCGCTCCGGACCCGCCGCGACCCTATCGCCGGGGACAGGTCCGGATGCCCAGCAGCGTATAGAGCGGGCAGGTGCCGAACAGGCCGGTCAGCAGCGGCACGAGGCCGACCCAGCCCCACGGCGTCTGCGGTCCGACAAAGACAATCGCGATCAGGCCCAGCCCGACGATGACGCGCAGAATTCGGTCCAGGCCGCCGACATTCGCCTTGAACATGATGTATCTCCCGACTTGAGGTCGTTGACAGTCGGCAGTTCCGGCGGACGGCGCCTTGTCCGAGAACAAACCCGCGCCCACCGCGGGGGCGGGCCGAGACGGGAATGAGGATCGATTGCCGCTTCATATGATCAAGCTGTGCGTCGGCGTGGCGAAGGTGGAAACGCTGGAGCGCCGCGCCGCCAAGGGCGAGTGGCTGACGGTTCATACGCGCATGACCCCCAAGCGGGCCGCGGAACTGGAGGACGGCGGTTCGCTCTACTGGGTGATGAAGGGTTCGGTGACCTGCCGCATGCCCATCCTCGACATCGCCACCCAGGGCGAGGGCAAGGCCTCGATGTGCCACATCAAACTGTCGCCCGACGTCGTCCGGACCGCCCCCCAGGCCCGCCGCCCCTTCCAGGGCTGGCGCTATCTGGAACCGAAGGATGCGCCGGCGGACCTCTCGACGCTCGACGCCGGCGAGGTCCCTGAGGATCTGGCCAAGCGGCTGCGCGAGATGGGGGCCTGGTAGGGACTGGGGATTAGGGACTAGGGATTAGGGGCGGATGCTGCGACGATTGCAGCCTACAGTTCCGATTTCCCTGCCATGAGCCCCAAACCCTAATCCCTAATCCCTAATCCCTAATCCCTAGAACCCACCATGCCCGCTCCCCGTTCCGACCGGCTGGAAGACGCCCTGCACCGCATCTTCGAGGGCGGGAAGACCACGCGCGCCAGTTGGTTCGCCCTGACCGGGGGCGAGACCCTGTTCGCCGAGGGCGACGCCGCCGACACCCTGTATCTGCTGCGCAGCGGGCGTCTGGGCGTGTTCCGCCGCGATCACGGCGAGGCCCGGCCGCCCCAGTTTGTCGGCGTCATCCGGCCCGGTGAACCCGCCGGTGAAATGGCCATGCTGGCCGGGACCGAACACACCGCCGACGTCGTCGCCCTGCGCGATTGTGAGGTCCTCGCCCTGCCCCGCGACGCCTTCTTCGAGGCCGCCCGGACCGAGCCGGATCTGATGG
Source organism: Brevundimonas sp. (assembly GCA_030693575.1). GTDB lineage: Bacteria > Pseudomonadota > Alphaproteobacteria > Caulobacterales > Caulobacteraceae > Brevundimonas. The sequence continues at coordinate 6,702 of JAUYAG010000149.1, forward strand.
TCGAACTGTCCCGGCTGATGATCCAGCGCGCTCGCGACCGGCGCTCCGGCGGTGGCGAACCCAGCGTGTTCGGCTTCATCTCCGCCCGTCCCCGCCCCATCCGCGCCTTCGTCGAACGCATCGCCGCGGCCATCGAGGCGGAAGGCTTCACCTGTCAGGTCATCGACCACTCCGCCCTCTCCTCGGCCGCCGACTGGTTCAGCCGGGTCGAGGACGCCCACGACTTCGTCCTCTATGTCGCCGAGATGGACGAACCCGCCTGGGGTGCCCTCTGCGCGCGGCAGGTCGATCGCGTCTTTGTGGTCGGCAATGTCCTGCTGGCACCGCCCAATCGCCCGATGCCGCACGCCGGCGTGCTGGACGCACAGCGCCGGACCGACCTGATCCTGCTGCGCGACCCGCGCATGGGACGGCCGGCCAATACGGCCGTCTGGCTCGACGCCATCCAGCCCGGTCGCTGGTTCCAGGCGGTCGAAGGCGAGAAGGCGGACGCCGACCGGATGGCGCGGGTCATCACAGGCTCCGCCGTCGGCGTCGTCATGTCCGGCGGCGGCGCGCGGGCCTATTCCCACATCGGCGCGCTCAGGGCCCTGCATGAGGCGAAGGTGCCGATCGACTTCGTGGGCGGTTCATCCATGGGCGCCGTCATCGCCGCCGGGCCGGCCCTCGGCTGGTCCCAGGAAGAGCTCGAGGCGCGGATCCACAAGTCGTTCGTCGACAGCGACCCGCTGTCGGACATCACCTTCCCCATGCTGGCCATGACCCGGGCCCGGAAGGTCGACCGCCTGCTGGAGGAGGCCTATGGCGACATCGACCTGGCCGACCTGTCACGGCCCTTTTTCGCGGTCTCCACCAATCTGACCAGCGGCAAGATCGAGGTGCACCGGCGCGGCATGATGCGACGCGCCATGCGCGCCTCCATCGCCATCCCCGGCCTGCTCCCGCCCATCGTCATCGATGGCCAGGTGCTGGTCGACGGCGCCGTGTTGAAGAACCTCCCGACCGAGGTCATGCGCCAGATGCACAGCGGCCCGATCATCGGCATCGACATGTCCGAGACCCGCGGCGTCGACCCGGCCCTGATCGAGCATCCGCCGTCTATCTGGCGGCTGATCGTCACCGGCGCGTGGCGGCGCGGGCCGCCGATCGTCTCGATCCTGATGCGCTCCGCCACCCTGACCACGGATGCGGACATCGAGAGCTCTCGCGCCGCGACCGACGTGCTGATCCAGCCGACGCCGGACGGGCTGGACATCCGTGACTGGAAGGGTTTCGACGCCGGCGTCTCGGCCGGCTATCTCGCCGCCGCGGAGACCCTGGCGAAGCTGGACGGGCCGGTCACGGGTCTGAGGCGACGACGCGCCGTCAGCGACGTCGCGCCACCAGAAACAGTCTCGGGAACGGCAGCAGGGTCACACCGTCCGGACGTTGCGGAAACGCTTCAGAAAGCCGCGCGCCGAGGGCGGAAAGAAAAGCCGCGCGCATAGCCGGGTCTTCCAGCGCTGAGAGGAAGGGACGCAGCGCTGTCCCCTTCATCCATTCCAGCACGGCATCCGGCCCCGTGAGCGCATGCAGATAGGTGGTGGCCCAGATGTCGATCTCGTCACAGGCGCCGGCCAGAACGTCATGGTAGCGCTCCGGCGATAGCAGGGGTGCGATGGATTCGACCCCGGCGAGCGCGGCGGCCCATGGCCCCTCTGCGGCGACGGCGCGCATCAGGGTATGGTGCCGGGTCTCGTGGGCCATCGGCATCTGGATCGCCAGCGCGCCGCGCGGTGCCAGCGCCTCCGCCAACCGTCTCAACAGGGCCGGATGGTCAGGCAGCCAGTGCAGGGAGGCGTTGGCCAGAATCAGGTCTGCAGGAACCTCGGGGCTCCAGTCTGCGATATCGCCCTGACGCCAGTCGACATCCGCGCCGAGCGACCGCGCGCGCGCCAGCATGTCGACGCTGGAATCCAGCCCGTGAACCGCCGCGCCGGGATGCCGCCGCTTCAGCAGGGCGGCGTGCTGGCCGGCACCGCAGCCCAGGTCCCAGATCTCACGCGGGTCCAGATCGCCGGGCAGGCGCAGCAGCAGGTCCAGGGCGGCGCGGTCGCGCTCGGCCTCGAAGCGGCTGTACTGTCGGGGGTCCCAGGCGGGCGGCGTGTCGGTCATGCCGGGAAACGCCTCCTCCAGAGCGAAATCGGTCCTGGCGGACGCAGGCCGCCGAGGCCCGGATTTCGCGCCAGCCCATGGGGGAGATGGTACCGCCTCTCAGGCTTGAACTGAGGACCTCCGGTTCCACAAACCGGCGCTCTAACCAACTGAGCTAAGGCGGCGCGCTCTCGCGAGCGGCGTGTCTAGCGGGGTCCGGTTCCGTGATCAAGCAGGAAGCGAAGGCAACAGCGGTCAGGCAGCAGGCAGCAGGCAGCAGGCAGCAGGCGGCAGGAGAAGGACGGCGGATCGGCATGGACACGGCAGTCAAGATTGCGATCATCGACGACTTCCAGCACGTCGCGGCGGCGATGGGCGATTGGGGGCGCCTGAGGCCGCGGGCGGAGACGACGGTTTTCACCGACAACGTCACGGGCGAAGCGCTGATCGAGCGGTTGGCGCCTTTCGACGTCGTCATGGTGATCCGCGAGCGCACGAAGTTCCCGCGCGAGGTGATCGAGCAGCTGCCGCGTCTCAAACTCCTCATCACGGCGGGAATGCGCAACCTCGGCATCGACCTGGACGCGTGCAAAGCGCGCGGCATCGTCGTCTGCGGCACCGGCACGGGCAGCTCGCCGACGGCGGAGCTGGCATTCGGTATGCTGCTGGCGCTATCGCGGACCACGCCGGCGGAGGAAACCTCGCTGCGCGCTGGCACCTGGCAGACGAGGCGGCTCGGCTTCGGCGTCGGTGGGCTCACGCTGGGCGTGCTCGGGCTCG
>JAUYAG010000146.1 GCA_030693575.1 Brevundimonas sp.
TCTTGCCCGAGCCCTGCAGGCCGGCCATCAGGATGACGGCGGGCGGGGTGGCGTTCAGATTGATCGGGGTCGGCTCATCGCCGCCCAGCATCTCGACCAGACCGTCATAGACGATCTTGACCACCTGATCGGCCGGCTTGACCGAGCGGATGACGTCCTCGCCCGTGGCACGCTCGGTGGCGAAGGCGATGAAGTCCTTGACGACGGGCAGGGCGACGTCGGCCTCGAGCAGCGCCACGCGGACTTCGCGCATCGCCTCGGAGACGTCCTTTTCGGACAGGGCGCCACGCCCGGTGATCCGGTCGAAGACGCCTGTCAGCCGCTCGTTCAGAGCCTCGAACATTCACTACCTCGTCAGCCCGTCGGGCCAGTCGAACCAACGGGTGAGACGGTCTCCATAGCGAAATGGCCTCCGGCGACGATCACGTCGGCGGAGGGTTCTCGCCTGCCTCGTCCGGCCGGAACCGGGGTCGTGCAGGTGGAGACGCGAGGTTCACTTGCGTCGGAAGCGGCGGCTTATGGCGGAAAAGGGGGGCGAAGACAAGGCGCGGGCGGCAGCGGCCGGCTGGTTCATCACGACGCACACAACGAGAGCACAGGTAACACGACGGGGCCGGCGCTCCGCCGCTGCGCGAAGCGCCTTCTCATTCATGGAGGAATGGCGCGTTCGCGCCGCACCCATGCTGCCGTCGTGTCCGTCGTGTCCGTTGTGGAGTCGTTGTGTTCGTTGTGATGAACCCCGGGTCTGTTTGATGCGCCGCCAAACGATGATCAGCGTTCAGCTTTCCGCGAATTCATCCGCCGTCGCGATTTCGCCGCTGAAGCCACACGGACCTGAAACAGCCGGTCCGTATCTCCCGCCTCGTCGCCGCCACGAGCGACGCAGACCTCCGCAGGAGATCGCCATGAAAATCACCGCTTCTCTCGTCGCCGCCCTCACCGTCAGCCTCGTCGCCGGCACCGCCTCCGCCCAGGATGCCCGCATCCGGTGGGGTGATCTGGACCTTTCCAGCGCCGCCGGCGCCGCCGCCTTCGACGCCCGCGTCGCGGCTGCCGCCTCCCGCATGTGCCGGGGCGTCAAACGGCCCGCCAGCCGCATCAACGACCGCGCCTTCTGCCGCACCGCCTTCCGTGACGAGGCCGTGCGCCAGCTGCCCGGCGCGGTCCAGGTGGACTATGCGCTCAGCCGCCTGCCGGTCGTTCTCTGATCGAGGCGGGGGTCACACGAAAAGGGCCGGCGGATCGCTCCGCCGGCCCGGCTTGTTTCGGTCCTTATCCCTCAGGACGTCGGGAAGCCCCGCACCTTCAGCAGGGCGGTCACATCCGGGTCGCGGCCGCGGAAGCGGCGATAGGCCTCGGCGCGGTCGGTGGTGTTGCCCTCGGCCAGGATGATCGCCTTGTAGCGGCTGGCGATGTCCGGATTGAAGACGTCGCCGGACTCCTCGAAATAGGCCCAGGTGTCGGCGTCCATGACCTCGGACCAGAGGTAGCTGTAGTACCCTGCCGAATAGGCGTCCGACGTGAACAGGTGATTGAACTGCGGCAGGCGGTGCCGCATCACGATCTCCTTCGGCATGCCGTAGCGGGCCAGGCTCTCGCGCTCGAAGGCGTCGATGTCGGTCGGCGGCGTCGCCTGGGTGTGCAGATCCATGTCGACGAGCGCCGAGGACAGATAGCTGACCGTGGCGTAGCCCTGGTTGAAGGTCTGGGCCGCCTGCACCTTGTCCACCAGCGCCTGCGGCATGGGTTCGCCGGTCTGGTAGTGCTTCATGAAGCCGTCGAGGATCGGCCGGCTCAGCACCCAGTGCTCATGCACCTGCGACGGATATTCGACATAGTCGCGCGGCGTGCCGCCCAGCGCCGGATAGGTCACTTTCGACGAATAGGCGTGCAGGGTATGGCCGAACTCGTGGAACAGGGTCTCGGCGTCGTCGAGTGAGATCAGGATCGGCTCGCTGCCCTCGGCCTTGACGAAATTGTTGTTGTTCGAGCCGAGGGTGTTCTTCTCGCCGTCATAGGTCGAATGCGACCGGTAGGTCGTCATCCAGGCCCCGGACCGCTTGCCGGCGCGGGCATAGTCGTCGGCGTAGTACAGGCCGATCGGCCGGCCGGCGTCCTTGACCTCATAGACGGTCACGTCCGGATGGAAGACCGGCACGGCGCCCGCGGGCAGTTTGTCGAAGGTGAAGCCGTACAGGCGGCGCGCCATCTCGAACGAGCCGGCGCGGACGTTGTTGAGCTCGAAATAGGGTTTCAGCTCGTTCTGATCGAGGTCGTATTTCTGCTTCCGGACCTTCTCCGCATAGTAGAGGTAGTCCCACGGCTCGATGTCGTGGCCGGCGATGGCCCGCATGTCGGCGACTTCTTCCGTCACCCGCGCCTTGGCGGGCGCCCAGACGCGGTTCATCAGATCCATGGCCGCGCGCGGCGTCTTCGCCATCGTGTCCTGCATCCGCCATTCGGCGTGGTTGCCGAAGCCCAGCAGACGGGCGCGGTCCTGACGCAGCTTCACGATCTCCGCCATGGTCGCATTGGTGTCGTTGCGATCGCCGTTGTCGCCGCGGTTGACGAATTTGCGCCAGACCACTTCGCGCAGGCCGCGGTCGTCGGCGAAGCTCAGGAAGGGATCGACGCTCGAGCGGGTGTTGACGATGGCCCAGCCCTGCACATTGCGCGAACGGGCGGCCGCGGCGGCCGCGGCCTTGTTCGACGCCGGCAGGCCGGCCACGCCGGCTTCGGTCGGGATGACCGTCCAGGTGTTTTCGTCGGCCACGACCTTCTGGCCGAAGCTGGTGAAGGCGTTGGCCAGGGCGGTGTTGATCCGGCCCAGCTCGGCCTTGCCGGCGGCGTCCAGCGCGGCACCGTTGCGCACGAAGCTGTCGCGGCTGCGGGTCGCGATCCGCGTCTGTTCGGCGGTCAGGCCGGCGGCCGCGGCGCCGTCTGCGACGGCCTTGATGCGGGCGAACAGCCGCTCGTTGAAGGTGATCTCGTCGCCGGCCGCCGACAGCAGGGGCGACAGTTCGGTGTCGACCTCATTGTAGTCGTCCGAGCCGATGTTCGAGGTCATGACGCCATAGATGGAGCCCGCCCGGTCCAGCGGTTCGCCCGCCATCTGCAGGGCGACCATGGTGTTGGCGAAGGTGGCGGGTTCGGGATTGTTGGCGATCGCTGCGATCTCGGCGCGCTGCAGCTCGATGCCTTCCAGCATGGCGCCGCGCAGCTTGGCGGCGGTCACGCGATCCCAGGGCGGCGTACCGCCGTACGGGCCGGTCCAGGGCTGCAACAGCTCGGCGCGGGGCGTCTGCGCCGGAAGGACGGCGCGGGCCACGGCGGCGTCCGCCGCCAGGGTCGCGGGGGGCGTGCCGCCGCCCATGGACATACCGTTGGAAGCGCAGGCCGACAGGGCGAGCAGACTGCCTCCGGCGACGAGAAGCTGGCGTCTGTGCATGGGTAAACTCCGTCCGTAATGGGAATTGCGCGAACCGTAGGCCCTTCCCGGCCTGACTGTCACATGAACGGGCCGTAATCTTCGCCGGTGGACGCGGTCCGGCGGGGCGTCTAAACGCCGCGCCATGGCGATTGGCGTTTTTGACTCCGGCGTGGGCGGCCTCACGGTCCACCGCGAACTGACACGACGGTTCCCCGACCGGGACTTCGTCTATCTGGCTGACCAGGCCAACGCCCCCTATGGCGGGCGCGGCGGCGAGGAGATCGTCGACCTGACCCGGGCCGGCTGCGAGCGGCTGTTCGAGGCCGGGGCCAATGTCATCGTCCTGGCCTGCAACACCGCCTCGGCCATCGCCCTGCGCCGCCTGCAGCAGAGCTGGGTGCCCGAGGCGCGCGCCCGTCACGGCCGCCCGGTCAATGTTCTGGGCATCATCGTTCCGACCATCGAGGCCGCGACCGGGCTGCCCTGGACCTATGAGCGGACGCCGCTGGACGACAAGATCGAGGCGATCGACATCACCGGCGTGTTCTGCACCGCCGCCACGGCCATGAGCCGGGTCTACGAGATCGAGATCGACAAGCGGCGCGAGGATCTGGCCGTCTTCTCCGAACCCTGCCCGGGCCTCGCCGGCCTGATCGAGCTCGGTGCCCCGGTCGAGGAGCTGAAGGTGGTGGTCGACGACCACGTCGACGCCCTGCGCCGCCGCATCGGCCGCCATCCGGACCAGGCCATCCTCGGCTGCACCCACTATGAGATCGTCGCCGACCTGTTCGCCGCCGCCCTGCCCGCCGGCACGCCGCTGATCCATCAGCCGACGGCCGTGGCGGATGCGCTGGACCGGTATTTCGCGCGGCATCCCGAATATGCGCTGGGCGGCTCGGGCCGGCGCGACTTCCTGACCAGCGGCAAGGCCGGCCCGCAGTCCGATCTGGTCAGCCAGTTCTGGGGCGCGCCCCTGACCTTCAGCCCGGCTTGACGGCCGGCTCCGATCGTCGCCCCATGGCGTCGGGAGGAAACAAGATGTCCAGAACCCTGCTCGCCGCCGTCGTCATGGCGCTGTTCGCGGGTCCCGCCTCCGCCGAGGTGGTGGCCCGCACCGCGGACAGTTTCACCCTGCGCTATGCGGTCGGTGCGGAGATCGCGCCCGGAGATATCCCGGGCGCCCTGACGGACCTGCCGAAATGGTGGGATTCGGCGCACACCTACTCCGGCTCGGCCGCCAATCTCAGTCTCGACCTCACACCCGGCGGCTGCTGGTGCGAGAAGCTGGCCGACGGCACGGTCTTCGACCACGGCCGTACCGTGTCAGTGGAGGCCGATCGCATGGTCTTCAACGCGCCCTTCGGGCCCATGCGGGGCAAGACCAGCCGCGCCGATCTGACCGTCACCTGGCCGGCGGCGAACCGCGGCTGGACGCCGACCTGGACCATGGTGGTGGAAGGGCCCGGCATCGGGGCCATGGCCGACGCCATCGACGCTGTCATGGGCGCCGGCTACCAGCGCTGGCTACACTATCTGGAATACGGCGAGAGCCCGGACGGGGCCGGCGGCTAGCCCGCCAGCGCCGCTTCCGACGCCACGATCCGGCTGGCGGCGTGAACCACGGCGCCGATGCGCAGGGCGGCCTGGACCTGGGTCGCCGGCACGCCGTGCTTGCGCAAGGCGCCCTCGTGGGCGTCCAGACAGGAGCCGCAGCCATTGATGGCCGAGACCGCCGTCGACCACAGCTCGAAATCCATCTTGTCGACGCCCGGGTTGGCCAGGACGTTCATGCGCAGCCGGGCGGGGATGGTCGTGTACTCGCTGTTCTTCAGCAGGTGCAGCGAGCGGTAGTAGATGTTGTTCATGCCCATGATGGCGGCGGCCGACTTGGCCGCATTCATCGCTTCGGGCGACAGCACCGTCGCGGCCTGGGCCTCGATCGCCCGGACCACCGGCGCGACGCCGATGGCGTGGGCCGAGGCGAGGAAGGTCCCCCATTTCTGCTGGTCGTTGAGCACCGTCTCCGAGGCCAGCGACCCGAGGTTCAGGGAGATGTCCTTGGCGTAGGCGGGGATGAGGTCGCGCAGGGCGTCGATCGACATTTTCGTGGGTTCCCTTCGGGAAGCGGCTACCGCTCGCGACGCGGTCGCTCGCTGCTTGAGCCGCAATGGGTCATGGGATCGCCGGGCGCGGTCGCGCTCAAGCCGCGAGGCTCCGCGAGCCGAGCATAGCGCCCAAAAGAATGGAGCGAGCGTGGAAGGCGGCGATACACACGCCGCCGCCTCCCACCACTCAGGACGCCGCCTTACGCAGCCAGCGTCTCGCCGCCCACCGGGCGGTTGCAGGCGCACAGTTCGTCGGTCTGCAGGGCGTCGACGACACGCAGGGTGTCGGCCGGGGCGCGGCCCACGTTCAGGTTGGTGACATAGACGTGCTGCACGACGTTGTGCGGATCGACCACGAAGGTGGCGCGCAGGGCGACGCCTTCGGCCTCGTCCAGGACGCCCAGGTCGCGGGCGAATTTGCCGCCGTTGTCGGCGAACTGCCAGATCGGCAGCTTGGACAGGTCGGCATGGTCGCGGCGCCAGGCCAGCTTCACGAACTCATTGTCGGTCGAGCCACCCATGACCACGGTGTCGCGGTCATTGAACTCGCGGGCCAGCGAGGCGAACTCGGCGATCTCGGTCGGGCACACGAAGGTGAAGTCCTTCGGGTAGAAGAAGATGACCTTCCACTTGCCCTCGAAGCTGTCCTTGGTGATCGCCTCGAACGCCGAGACGCCGTTCTCTTCGTGGCTGTTGAAGCCCGGCTTGACGCCAATGATCTTGAAGTCCGGCAGTGTTTGTCCAACGCCCAGCATGGCGGGTGCTCCTGAGGTGTCTGAAAGGGATTGCGCCGGGGAGAGGCGCCGCAACCGCGAAATGGCTTGTGCAGTGCACAAAGTCAATGATTGGAAACAGCTTTTGTCGATAGATAATTTCTATGAGATCGATAGGCCGGGCGAGCGGCGAAACCCGATCGCGGCTTTACCGGCGCGCCCGGTCGCTTCAAGGTCGCAGAGTAACCGAGGGACGCCATCATGCGCCGATTGACCGCCGCCCTGCTCATCGCCGCCACGGCGGTTCCCGCTCTTGTCCTGCCCGCCGTCGCCACGGCCCAGACGCCGCCGGCCAGCCTGGGCGACCGCTATGTGCCCGCCCCCTGGTGGATGCGCGATCCGGTCATTGCCTCGGTCGGCTATGTCCGCGCCGAGGTCCCCGCCAACCGCGCCGGCTTCGGGGCCACCTTCCAGTCCATCGACCGCAGCGCCGCGGACGCCTCGCGCAAGGCCGCCGACCAGATCCGCGCCCTCAGCCAGGCTCTGGCCGCCTATGGCGTCGACGCCGTGCGGGTCGAGACCGCCATCACCACCCGCCCCATCTATGACCAGTATCGCGACGAGGCCGGAGTCCTGCGCGACAACGTCCGCCCGGACCGCATCGCCCGCTACCAGGCGGACGCCTCGGTCAGCATCACCGTCCGCGATGTTTCCGTGCTCGAGCGGGTCTATGCGACCGTCATCGCCTCCGAACCGACCTCGACCAGCCGCGTCAGTTTCAGTCTCGATCCCGACAACGCCACCAACAGCTGGCTGCAGGCCGAGGCGGTCAAGGATGCCGCGCGGCGCGCGCGCGCGGCCGCGACCAACGCCGGGACCAGCCTCGGCGGCGTCCGGGTGATCGATCCCACCGGCCGCGCCTGCGAAACCGATGTCCTGGCAGGCTGGCCGTCCTATTCGTCCGGCGCGGAGCAGGCGACCACGGTCGACGAGGTCGTGGTGACCGGGTCGCGGGTCGTGCGCAGCGCGGCCCCGGCACCGCCGCCCCCGCCTCCCGGCGCCGCTGCGCCGACCGAGGACCAGATCGAGGCCGCTCGCCTGGCGCTTCAGCCGCCGCTGCGCGAACTGACCGACCGCGCCTGCGTGGTCTATGCGCTGAACTGAACCGTCCCGCTTGACCCGGCACCGCCTCCGGGCGACCGAAGGGCATGACCGCTGCGTTCAAAGCCGACCCGGCCTTCGAGACGGGCTCCGTCATCGCCTGCGACTGGCCCCTGTGTCAGGTGCGGCTTCAGGACGATGCCCGCTATCCGTGGCTGATCCTGATTCCGCGCCGCGCCGGCCTGCATGAGATCGAGGACCTGACCCCCGCCGAGCGCGCCGCCCTGATGCACGAGGTCGTCCGCGCCGGCGAACTGGTGCGCGAACTGGGTCAGGCCGCCGGTCGCCCGGTGCAGAAGCTGAACGTCGCCGCCCTCGGCAATGTCACCGCCCAGCTGCATGTCCATGTCGTCGGCCGCCGCCATGACGACGACCAGTGGCCCGATCCGGTCTGGGGACGCGGCGCGGCTGTGCCCTGGGGTGCCAACGGGCTTCAGGCGGCGGTTTCGCGCATAAGGCTCAGTTCGGGCGGATAAGGCTTGCCGGGACCGTCTCACCGCCCACGGTCCACTGCCCGCGCCAGCCGCTCCCGGTCCGCTCCAGCGTCATCGCACCCACGCCCTCCAGCGTCAGGGTCGCGCCGTCCGAGGTCGCCGGTCCCCAGCCCGCCGGCCCACGCCAGCCGCCCTCGACCGCTCCGACGCCGGGATCGCTGAGGACCAGGTCGTAGAGCCGTCGCCCCGCCGCATCGACCAGCCGCCAGGCTCCGTCCAGCCGACCCGCGGCCTGATCGGCCCGGATTTCGGCGGATGTCACGCCCTGCTCATAGGCCGCCTCGATGTCGCTCGGCGTATATTCATAGGACCGGACATAGGCCTCGACCGCGACCGGCGCTTCCAGCGGACGGCGATACAGCTCGCTGTCGGCGTCGCCCTGGGCCGGTTCGCGGGCGAAATCCCGGCCTGGCTCGAACGGCCGGATCACCGGCGCCCGATAGGCGGCCTGGGTGGACGGATGCGGCGCGACCTCCTGCATCAGCAGGCCGGCGAAGGCGAGGACGATCAAACCCGACATGGCTCCAGACTGACGTGAAAGGTCGCGAATGACAAAGCCCGTGCACCCCGCCCGCGAATTCGTGATCGCCGATGCCGCACCTGCTCACGTTTCGTTGACCCCCGCCGTCACGCTGACTAAACCCCATTCACCGGTTTCGAGCGGCTGAATTCGCTCAGGTTTCTGAGAACCATTCGCAATATGTCGACCTCCCCCTTGCCGGGCGACGCCTCCAACGACCCGTCTGACGATCAGACCGGCCGCTTTGTGGTCCAGCCCAACGGCCGCGTCCGCCCCCTGTCGCCCCATCTTCAGATCTGGCGCTGGCACGTCACCATGCTCGCCTCGATCCTCAACCGGTTCACGGGCGGTGCCCTGTCGGTCGGATCGGTGCTGATCGGCCTGTGGCTGATGGCTCTGGCCTTCGGACCGGAGGCCTATGCGACCTTCACCGGCTGGATGGGCTCGCCCCTGGGCCTGTTCGTCTGGTTCGGCCTGACCGTCGCGCTCTGCCTGCACCTGACCGGCGGCATCCGCCACCTGATCTGGGACGCCGGCCGGGGACTGTCGCCCAAGGCCGCCGATGCCCTGTCCTGGGCCTCGATCGTCGGCGGCGTCCTGATCGCCGTGGCCTTCTGGGCCTTCCTGTTCAGCTCCGGGAGGGTCGGACTGTGAGCCGCCACACCAAGACCTTCGTGAAGGGCGTCAAGGTTTCCGAGCGCCACGGTGCCGGAGAGTGGACCGCCGAACGGCTGTCGTCCGCCATCCTCGTTCCCCTGACCCTCTGGGGCCTGTGGAGCGGCTTCGTCCTGTCGGGCGGCGGCTATGACGGAGCGCTCGCCTGGTTCCGCTCGCCGGTGAACGCGGTCCTGCTGGCCGTCACCCTTCTGGTCAGCGTCTGGCACATGCAGATGGGGCTGAAGGTCATCGTCGACGACTATATCCACAAGCCCGGTTCGCGCGGTGCCCTGCTGGGCCTGATCGGCCTGCTCTGCATCCTGATCGCGGCGGCGGGCGTATTCTTCATCGTACGGCTGGCCCTGGGCTCTGCGCCCCTGCCGGCCGGTTTCGGGATCTGACGACTGATGGCTGCTTATGAATTCGTCGATCACGCCTATGACGTCGTCGTCGTCGGCGCGGGCGGCTCGGGCCTTCGCGCTGCGCTGGGCGCCGCCCAGCAGGGGCTGAAGGTCGCCTGTGTCACCAAGGTCTTCCCGACCCGCTCCCACACGGTCGCGGCCCAGGGCGGCATCTCCGCCTCGCTCGGCAATATGGGCGAGGATTCCTGGCAGTGGCACATGTACGACACCGTCAAGGGGTCGGACTGGCTCGGCGACCAGGACGCCATCGAATACCTCGTCCGCAACGCGCCCAAGGCCGTCTATGAGCTCGAGCACTGGGGCGTGCCCTTCTCGCGCACCGAGGAAGGCAAGATCTACCAGCGCGCCTTCGGCGGCATGACGCGGAACTTCGGCGAGGGCCCGGTGCAACGCACCTGCGCCGCCGCCGACCGCACCGGCCACGCCATCCTGCACACCCTCTACGGCCAGTCGGTCCGCCGCGAGGTCGAGTTCTTCGTCGAATATTTCGCCCTCGACCTGATCATGCAGGACGGTGCCTGCACCGGCGTGACGGCGCTGAAGCTCGACGACGGCACGATGCATCGCTTCCGCGCCAAGCTCGTCATCCTGGCCACCGGCGGCTACGGCCGCGCCTATTTCTCGGCCACCAGCGCCCACACCTGCACCGGCGACGGCAACGCCATGGTGCTGCGCGCCGGCCTGCCGCTGCAGGACATGGAGTTCGTGCAGTTCCACCCGACCGGCATCTACGGCGCCGGCTGCCTGATCACCGAGGGCGCCCGCGGCGAGGGCGGCTATCTGACCAACTCCGAGGGCGAGCGCTTCATGGAGCGCTATGCGCCGACCGTGAAGGACCTGGCCCCGCGCGACATGGTCAGCCGCTCCATGACCATCGAGATCCGCGAAGGCCGCGGTGTGGGCCCGAACAAGGACCACATCCACCTGCACCTCGACCACCTCGATCCGGCCGTCCTGCACGAGCGCCTGCCGGGCATTTCCGAGAGCGCCAAGATCTTCGCCGGCGTCGATGTGACCAGGCAGCCGATCCCGGTCCTGCCGACCGTCCACTACAACATGGGCGGCATTCCCACGAACTATCACGGCGAGGTCCTGACCAAGGTCGGCGACAATGCCGACACCGTGGTCCCCGGCCTGATGGCCGTGGGCGAGGCGGCCTGCGTCTCGGTGCACGGGGCCAACCGCCTCGGCTCCAACAGCCTGACCGATCTGGTCGTCTTCGGCCGCGCCGCCGGCCTGCGCTGCGGCGAGGTGGTGGACAAGGCCTCGAAGGTGCCGGACGCTCCCGCCTCGACCACCGACGGCCACCTGTCCCGGTTCGACCGCTTCCGCCACGCCAACGGCTCGACCCCGACCTCGAAGCTGCGCATCGACATGCAGCGCGCCATGCAGTCGGACGCCGCCGTCTTCCGCACCGGCAAGACCCTGGAGGAGGGCGTCGCCAAACTGCGCGCCATCCACGCCGCCGGCGATGACATCAAGACCACCGACCGCGGCCTGATCTGGAACACCGACCTGGTCGAGACCCTCGAATACGACAACCTGATCGACCAGGCCCTGGTCACCATCGAGAGCGCCCTGAACCGCACCGAAAGCCGCGGTGCCCACGCTCGCGAGGACTATCCGGACCGCAACGACGTCGAGTGGATGAAGCACACCCTGTCGTGGAAGACGCCGGGCGAGGCGGTGAAGATCGACTACCGGCCGGTGCATAATTACACGATGTCGAAGGACATCGATTACATCGAGCCCAAGGCACGGGTGTACTGATGGTTCAACTCACCCTCCCCAAGGGCTCCAAGCCCACGCGCGGCAAGGTCTACAAGGCCCCCGCCGGCGCGAAGAACGTCAAGACCTACAAGGTCTATCGCTACGATCCCGAGGTCGACGCCGACCCGCGCTGGGACACGTTCGAGATCTCGGCCGACGACCACGGCCCGATGCTGCTGGACGCCCTGATCCACATCAAGAACGAGATCGACCCGACCCTGACCTTCCGGCGGTCGTGCCGCGAGGGCATCTGCGGCTCCTGCTCGATGAACATCGACGGGCGCAACACCCTGGCCTGCACCAAGGGCTGGGAGGAGTGCTCCTCCTCGACCATCTCCATCGCCCCCCTGCCGCACCAGCCGGTGGTCAAGGATCTGGTGACGGACCTGACCCTGTTCTACGCCCAGTACGACTCGATCCAGCCCTACCTGCAGTCCGACGAGCCGGACCCGGAGAAGGAGCGTATCCAGCTGCCGGAAGACCGCGCCAAGCTGGACGGCCTGTACGAATGCATCCTGTGTGCCTGCTGCTCGACCTCCTGCCCGAGCTACTGGTGGAACCAGACGGAATACCTCGGCCCCGCGGCCCTGCTGCAGTCCTACCGCTGGATCGCCGACAGCCGCGATGACGCCACGGACAAGCGGCTCGACGACCTCGAGGACCCGTTCAAACTCTACCGCTGCCACACCATCATGAACTGCGCCCAGGTCTGTCCGAAGGGGCTGAACCCGGCCGAGGCGATCGCGAAAACCAAGAAGCTGATGGTGGCCCCGTCGCGGAAGAAGACGGAAGCGGCGTAGTCCGCGAAGCGGGTTCATCACCACGGGCACAACGATTCCACGACGGACACGACGGGTCCTGCGCCTCTGCCGTCGTGTCCGTTGTGCCTCCGTTGTGTTCGCCGTGATGAACCTCGAATGCCAACCGCTTGCCGCTTTCGCGGCGAAGAATGGACCGCTATAGGCGCGAGATGGCGAAGATCACCTACATCGAACACGACGGTCGCGAGCACACGGTTGAGGTCAAGACCGGCCTCTCCGTCATGGAGGGGGCGATCCGCAACAACGTCCCCGGCATCGACGCCGACTGCGGCGGCGCCTGCGCCTGCGCCACCTGCCATGTCTATGTGGACGAGGCCTTCGCCGCCGGGACGGGTCGGGCCTCGGCGATGGAGGAGTCGATGCTGGACTTCGCCGAGAACGTCCAGCCGAACAGCCGCCTGTCCTGCCAGATCCGGGTGTCCGACGATCTGGACGGCCTGATCGTCCGCCTGCCCGAAAACCAGCACTGAGCCGCGGCCGTGGGCCGGGCCAATCCCGAGCTCGTCGATCTTGTCGGCCGGCTCATCGCCGACGGCCCGACAGATCGCCCGCCCCTGATCGCCGTGGTCGGGGCCCAGGGCTCCGGCAAGACCACCCTCGCCCGCGCCGCCGCAGAGCGGTTCGGTGCGGTGCAGATCTCGATCGACGACGTCTATCTGACCCGCGCCGAACGCGAGGCCATGGCCCGCGAGGTTCATCCGCTGTTCGTCACCCGCGGCCCGCCGGGGACCCATGACCTCGGTCTGCTGCAACAGCTGATCGACGTCCTCTCGACCGCCGGACCGGACGACGAAATCCTGATCCCCGACTTCGACAAACGCGGCGACGACCGCCGGCCGGTGGAGGACTGGCGGGCCTTTCGCGGCCGGCCCTCGGCCATACTGATCGACGCCTGGTGCCTCGGTGCCCAGCCGGAAGACGCGGCGGCGCTGGTCGCGCCGGTCAACGCGCTCGAGGCCGCTCACGACCCGGACGGCCGCTGGCGGCGTGCCGTCAACGGCTTCGTCGGCAGTGCCTATGCCGATTTCAGCGCCCGGTTCGACGCCGTCCTGTTCCTGCGCGCCCCGTCTTTCGATGTGGTGCTGGACTGGCGCTGTCAGCAGGAGGCCGACCTGCTGGGCGTGGCTCCCGCCGACCTGCCCGCCGCCGAGCGAGACCGGCTGGCCGGCTTCATCCAGTATTTCGAACGCGTCACCCGACGCATGCTGGACGGCGGCGTGACGGCCGACGTCGTGGTGCAACTGGATCGAAACCGTCTGCCGGGTTCTATGAGCCTATGAGTTCGCCGCAGGATCGTCGTTTCGAGCCCCGCTCCGCCGCCAACACCCGTGCGGTGGTGGTCGCTCCGGGTTTCGAGATTCCATGCCTGCTGGTCGATCAGTCGGTCCAGGGCGGCCGTATCCGGCTGGACCGGAACCTCGTCCTGCCGAAGTCGGTGATGGTGATCGACATCGCCCAGGGCGTTGCGATCGAGGCGCAGGTGGCCTGGCAGAAAGGTCAGGAGGCCGGCCTCAAACGCACCGGTCAGGCGTCGTTGCGTGGCCTCGTCCCGTCGCGCCTTTCCGACGCCCGCGCGGCATGGATGCGGGCGGGGGGGCGCTAGAGGGCTGTAACCGCCTTGATCGCCACATAGACGGCCACGATCAGGATCAGGCCCGCGAACAGGCGGCGGCCCAGGACGGCGTTGGCCCCCAGGCGTCTGGCGATGGGCAGGCCCGCGAGGGTTCCCGCCGTCCCGCCCACGGCCATGGCGGCCACGATCGGCCAGTCGATCAGGCCTGACAGGGCATAGTTGGCCGCCGTCGTCGCGCCGAAAGCTGCAACGCTGACGAGGGACGAAGCCTGGGCTACGGCCAGGGTCATGCCCGCAGCGCCCATCAGGCCGGGCACGATCAGGAAGCCGCCGCCGATGCCGAAGAAGCCGGCGGCCACGCCGACGCCCGCGCCCGAGGCTGCAATCCGCGGGGCCATGGCCCGGGTCAGGCGCACATCCTCGGCCCCGACCGGCGCGTTCGGCCTCAGCATGGCCAGGGCGACCAGCGCCATGGCGATGGCGAAGAAGATCAGCAGGGCATGGCCGTCGATCGCCTTGGCCACGGAAGACCCGATAAAGGCACCCACCGAACCCGTGACGGCGAACAGCAGGGCGCACGGCCAGCGCACCCGTCCCGCCCGGGCCTGGCCGGTCAGGGCCGTCAATGCGTTGAGCGCCACCCCGGCGGCCGAGGCGCCGATGGCGACATGCGGATCCTGCACCCCGACCACATAGAGCAGCAGCGGCACGGCCAGAACCGAGCCCCCGCCGCCGAACACGGTCAGCAGGAGGGCGACGATGCCGCCGCTCAGAACGGCCAGTATCAGCTGGGCGACGGTCGCATCCATGCGATCACGCGGCCCGCATCGCCCGGTTCCAGGGCATCACGGCCAGAAGCCGCGCCATGCCGCAGAAGCCGGTCGCACCGGCCATGAACAGGCCGGCGCCGACAAAGGCCGAAAGACCCCAGAAGCCGGGGTGGACCAGCAGGCCCAGAAGCGCGCCGATCAGGATCAGCCCGCCGGCCGTCATCTGCACCTGCCGCATCAGCTCCAGCGGAGCCTTGGCATTGGTCAGTGTGGGCAGGCCCTGGGCCTTCCAGCCGTCCAGCCCGCCGTCCAGCACAAAGGCCTCGCCGGGAATACGGTCAGCCAGTCGCACGCAGTTCGACCCGGTGCGATTGCCGGTGCGGCACATGAAGACCACGTCCCGACCCGGCCGGAGGTCCAGATGGGCCTCCTCGAACAGGGACAGGGGGGCGACGACGCTGCCGGCGATCCGCTCGCGCGCGACTTCGTCGGGCTCGCGGATATCGACCAGCAGGGCCTTGCCGGCCTTGATGCGGGCCGAGACTTCGGCGGGAGACAGGGAGGTGAGGGATGCCATGGTTCAGTTTCCTTTGGGAGGAGGGCAATAGATCTCGGCGAGAACGGCGATGACCTTCAGGGCCGCCGGGTCGGCGATGCGGTAGAGGATGGAGACGCCCTCGCGCCGGCCGGCGACCAAGCCTTCCTCACGCAGGACCGCGAGGTGTTGCGAGAGGGCGGACTGGGACAGACCCACCCGCGGCAGCAGCTCGCCCACGGCGCGTTCGCCGTCGCCGAGCTGGCACAGGATCATCAGGCGCCGCTCGTTGGACAGCGCCTTGAGCAGCCGCGCAGCCGCGCCGGCGCTGGCCTGCAACTGGTCGAGAGACAGGGTGTGAGCGTCGTTCATGACGCGGCTTATATCAGTGCTTGCTAATTTAGCAATACCTAATATGTTGGCACCAACAAGGGAGTTCCCGCATGTCCATCAATACCCCGATCGTTGAAGGCTTCTTCGACGCCGCGACCAACACCATCACCTACCTCGTCGCCGACCCCGCGACCGGCGCCGCGGCCGTCATCGACCCGGTGCTCGATTTCGACGCCGCCAGCGGCCGGACCTCGACCGCCTCCCTGGAGCAGGTCCTCGCCCGCATCGCCGAACGCGGCCTGACGCTCGAGCGGGTGCTCGAGACCCATGCCCATGCCGACCACCTGACCGGCGCGGACGAAATCCGCAAACGCACCGGAGCCCCCATCGGCATCGGCAGCCGCATCACCGAGGTCCAGAAGGTGTTCGGCGTCCTGTTCGAGGCGCATGACGTCACCGCCGACGGCGTGGTCTTCGACAGCCTCTATGCCGACGGCGCGCGCTTCAGCCTGGGGGCCCTGCCGGTCGAGGTCATGCATACGCCGGGGCACACGCCGGCCTGCGTCAGCTATGTGATCGGCGACGCGGCCTTTGTCGGCGACACCCTGTTCATGCCCGACTACGGCTCGGCGCGTTGCGACTTCCCCGGCGGCGACGCCCGGACGCTTTACCGCTCGATCCAGCGCCTGTTCGCCCTGCCGCCGGAAACGCGGGTGTTCGTCGGCCACGACTACCTGCCCGAAGGTCGCGCCGACTACCGCTGGGAGACAACGATGGGTGCCGAGAGGGCCGACAACATCCATCTCGGCGGCGGCCGCACTGAGGACGAGTTCGTGACCCTGCGCGAGGCCCGCGACGCGACCCTCAAGGTCCCGGCGCTGATCCTGCCCTCGCTCCAGATCAACATCCGCGCGGGCGCCCTGCCGCCGCCCGAAGCCTCGGGCAAGCGGTTCCTCAAACTGCCCCTGAACGCGATCTGACGGTCAGACGATCAGAGAACGTCCGGAACGGTCCCGGCGGTAATGGCGATCCGGCCGATCAGACCCTTGACGATCAGGTCCAGGGCCGAGCCCTCGCGATAGTCGGCCGCGGCGACGAAATTGACCCGGTCTTCCGAGATCAGGCCGTAGATCTTCTGCTGGTCGCGCTCGGAGTTGCGCGGGTCATAGACCGCGATCGAATAGCCGCCCTTGGTGTGCATCATCTTCATGGTCGGCACGTCGGTGTCGCCGTCGCCGAGGAAGATCATCCGCTCGAACGGCACCGGCCGGTCGCCGTCGGCCATGAAGCGGTTGATCTTCTCGTGCTCCCAGTGGTTCAGCACGCCCTTGTTGATGCGGAACAGATACTGGGTCTTGGTCGTGTAGTTGACCCCGACCGCCGGCCAGATCGCCACGCCGTGGTCGTTGTAGACGAATTTGGATGCGAAGACGTGCCGGAACTCCGGCCGGATCGGGCAGCCGTCGATCATCTCCTCGAGCCCTGCCGAGATGATGTAGTGCTCGATCTCCAGCCCGTATTTCTCGCCCATCGCATTGATGCGGTCGAACCAGCCCTTGCCGGTCAGGTCGGACTTCAGGCCGTCGAACAGCTTCACGTCCTCGCCATGCTCGGCCAGCAGCTTGCGCGTGATCGGCGCATTGTTGTCGCGCGCCTGCTTCAGCATCAGCTGCATGTACATCAGGATGTTGTCGCCGTCGGCGTCGCGCGTCAGCTTGTCCGCCGCCCCCCAGAAGTCGCCGATCCCCATGCCGATCGACGGAATGAAGGTCACCTCCTGCATGTTGCCGCGCGCGAGGGTGCCGTCGAAGTCGTAGATGATCGCGGTCTTGAGGGGGGTGGTCATGGCGTATCCGGCGTCAGGTGCGGAGGTGATTAGTGGCTAGTGATTAGTGGTTGGAGTGTCAAAATCGGACCCCAAGGTCGCCAATCACTAACCACTAATCACTAATCACTCGCCACGCGCGTCAGCCCAGCCGCAGCTCCGGCGCCGCCGCCACGCCGGCGGCTTCCAGCGGCAGGTGGAGGATGAAGGCCGCGCCCTTGCCGGGTTCACTCTCCACCTCGGCCCAGCCGCCGTGCAGCTCGACCAGGGCCTTGACCAGGGCCAGGCCGACGCCCGGCCCGCCGCGCTCGCGCCGCACGAACCGGTCAAAGACATGGGCCTGCAGGTGATAGGGAATGCCGCGCCCGGTGTCCTCGACACGGATGCGCACCTCGGATGAGGTGGCCTCGGCGGCCAGGGTCACCGCACCGCCCTCCGACACCGCCCGCGCCGCGTGATCCAGCAGGTGGTCCAGCGCCTGACCGACCCTCTGGGCATCCGCGCGGATGGGGCGCAGGCCGTCGGGGCAGGTTACCCTGAGGCTGGCACCGCGGGCCTCGATCCGACCCCCGATCCGGTCGGCGGCGGCTTCCAGAAGGTCTCGCACCCGCACGTCGCCGAGCTGCAGCTCCATCTCGCCCGCATCGATCTGGGCCATGTCCAGCACGTCGTCGATCGAGCTGGCCAGCTGGCTGGCGGCGACCCGGATGGCCCCGGCGTGCTGGCGGCTGCGTTCCGGCAGGTCGGCCTGCATCTCCAGCAGTTCCGAATAGCCGACGATGGTGGTCAGGGGCGTGCGCAGTTCATAGGACACGCTGCCCACGAACTCCCGCTTCAGCGCCGTGGATTCCTCCAGCGCCTGGGCCTTGGCGGCCAGGGCCTGTTCCAGTCCGCGCCGGGCGGTCACGTCGGAGAAGGCGACCAGGGTCGCCCCGTCGGGCAGGGGCCGGGTCAGCCAGGAGGCGATACGGCCGTCGGTCGTCTTGCCCTCGCCGGCGATCGGCACCCGGCTCTCGGGATCGGGGTCCGCGACCCGCGCCTTCAGCCCCAGCCACAGGGCCGGATCGGGCATGGTCGACTGGCACAGGGCCGCGACCGCGTCGAAATCGCCCGCCGCGTCCAGCGCCTCGCCGGTCACGCCCCAGAAGGCGTCGAAGGCCTCGTTGTGCAGCCGGATGCGCCCGTCCGAACCGAACACGGCCACGGCGTCGTTCAACTTGTCCAGCGTCGCCGTCTGGACCTGGATCTGGGCGTTGAACCGGCTGCGCAGCTTCAGTTCGTCGGTGATGTCGGAGAACAGCAGCAGCACCCCGCCCAGCGGGTGCGGCTGGCGCACCACCCGCAGCGTCCGGCCGTCGGGCAGGGACCAGCTGTCGTCCGGCGCGGCCTCGGAGGCGCCGTAGAAGTCCAGCTCCTTCGCCTTCCAGCCCGCATAGTCGATGACCTCGGGCAGCAGGCGACGCTGACGCAGCCGGTCCAGCAGCTCGGCATGGGTCGGCCGTTCGTCCAGCCAGGCCGGATCAATGTTGAACAGGGTCTGGAAGGCCGTGTTGTGGAAGGCCAGCCGCTTCGACGGACCGAAGATGGCGACGGCGTCGGCGAGGTGGTTCAGCGTCTCGTCATGGGCCTCGACGTGGCGGCGCAGCGTGTCGCGCGTCTCTTCCGCCTCGGTCATGTCCAGGGCGAAGGCCAGCACCGCGCCGGCGCCGCCCTGCACCGGCTCGGCCACGATCCGCCATGCCCGCCGCCGTCCGCCGCCGGTGGTCCAGCGGAAGCCGTCCTGATGCTGATGCGTCCGACCCGCCTCGGCGACGATGGCGTCGGCCCCGCGGTCGAAGCTCAGCCCCTTCTCGCGCGCCGCCTCGACGCTCTCGGCCTTCATCTCGGTCAGCCAGGCCTTGTTGGCCCAGGCCAGCCGCCCGGCCGCGTCGGTGATCCAGGTCGGGGCCGGATAGGAATCGGCCAGCAGGCCCAGCCCGCTCTCGGTCGCCGTCCCGACCAGCCCCAGTCGCGACAGTCTCAGCCAGGCCGCGCCCGCCGAAGATCGACCCTCGACCGACCAGGCCCCGCCGGACCCCTCCAGCACGGCGTCGAAGGCCTCGCCCTGGTCGATCAGCGCATCCAGCCGCGGTCCCGCCGCCCGCCGCGCGGCGTCCAGCACCACCAGCCCCGGATCGCGCTCATGGTCTTCCTCGCTGGCGAGTTCGCGCGTCAGCGCCGCCCAGGCCTGCGGCGATCCCAGCCGCCGGGTCTGTCCGTCCGGGGAAAGGGCCAGCCGCACATCCTCAAAGGCCGCCAGCGCCCCGTCGCGATCGGCCAGATCGACGAGGGCCGCGGCCAGTTCGGATTCCGCCACCTGATTGCGCGCCGCCAGCCGCCCACGCAGCCGCGCCGCCCAGGCGCTGAGGGCCAGGGCCAGCCCCGCGGCGCCCGCGGTCGCGACATAGGCGATGTCGGCCTCGGCCATGGTGTCCTGTCCGCTCCCCGGCGTGATTCGGTAACCATAACGCATGAGGGGCGTGAGGCGAGGGGTTGGAGTGGCGAGTGGCTAGTGGTTAGTGATTGCAGCTTCACGGCCTGCGGAAGGGCGACGCCGCCAGTCCGGCTCCGCAGGCGCTGGCCAACCACTAACCACTAGCCACTAACCACTCAGCCTGGCCCAATGATCCCCACCTGGACTGACCAAACCGCCCCCTCCCTCGACGACTTCGCCCGGCTGGCGCGCGAGGCGTTCGACGCCCTGCCCGAGCCGTTCCGGTCGCTGGCCGGCGAGGTGGTCATCCGCATCGACGATTTCGCCGACGAGGAGACGCTGGCGCTGATGGAGATGGAGGACCCGTTCGAACTGACCGGCCTGTATCACGGCGTCGACATCGGCCTGCGCGACTCCTTGGGCCCGGCGGCCGAGCCTTCGCGCATCTTCCTCTACCGCCGCCCGATCCTCGACGAATGGTGCGAGCGCGGCGACGTCGGCCTGTCAGAGATCATCGCCCACGTCCTGATCCACGAAATCGGCCACCATTTCGGCCTGGATGACGACCGGATCGACGAGGTGGAGGGCGAGGACGAATAGGTGATTGGTGGTTGGTGGTTGGTGATTGCAGCTTCACGTCTTGCGGAAGGGCGACGCCGTCACATCGGCTCCGCAGGCGGCGGCCAACCACCAACCACCCATCACCAACCACCCGGCGACGCCGCCCTGCCTTAAATCCTTCCCGATCTGTGGTATAAGCCCGGCCTCCCTCTCCTGCAGGACTGACCCTTGAGCCTCACGCTCGACCTTTCGCGCACCTCCGCGGCCGCCAAGCCGGCGACCCCCGTCAACCTCTCCGGGCTGACGCGCGCGGGCCTGCGTCAGGCCCTGATCGATGCCGATATCTGCCCGCCGGAAAAGGCGAAGATGCGCGCCTCGCAGGTCTGGGGCTGGATCCACCACTACGGGGTCACCGACTTCGCCGCGATGAGCAACATCGCCAAGGACACCCAGGCCAAACTCGCCGCCGCCTTCACCCTCGCCCGCCCCGAGATCGTCGAGCGTCAGGTGTCGAAAGACGGCACCCGCAAATGGCTGATCCGCACGGCCCCCGGCATCGAGATCGAGACCGTCTACATTCCCGACGTCGGCCGCGCCGGCGCCCTGTGCGTGTCCTCGCAGGTCGGCTGCACCCTGAACTGCACCTTCTGCCACACCGGCACCCAGAAGCTGGTCCGCAACCTGACCGCCGCCGAGATCGTGGCCCAGGTCCAGGTCGCCCGCGACGACCTCGAGGAATGGCCGTCGCCCAAGGAAGACCGCCGCCTGTCCAACATCGTCTTCATGGGCATGGGCGAGCCGCTCTACAATCTGGACCACGTCGCCGACGCCATCGACATCATCTCGGACAATGAGGGCATCGCCCTGTCGCGCCGCCGGATCACGGTCTCGACCTCGGGCGTGGTGCCGCAGCTGGACGCGCTGGGCACGCGCACCCAGGCCATGCTGGCGATCAGCCTGCACGCCACCAACGACCCCCTGCGCGACGTGCTGGTGCCGCTGAACAAGAAATACGACCTCGAACAGCTGATGGCCGGCATCCGCGCCTATCCTGGCCTTTCCAACGCCCGCCGCGTCACCTTCGAATACGTCATGCTGAAGGGCGTCAACGACAGCCCCGAAGAGGCCCGCGCCCTGCTCAAGCTGATCGAGGGCATTCCCGCCAAGGTGAACCTGATCCCGTTCAACCCGTGGCCCGGCACCGACTATGAGTGTTCGGACTGGAAGACGATCGAACGCTTCGCCGCCATCCTCAACAAGGCCGGCTACGCCAGCCCGATCCGCACCCCGCGCGGCCGCGACATCCTCGCCGCCTGCGGCCAGCTCAAGTCCGAGAGCGAGAAGGTGCGGGCCTCGGCGGTGCGCAAGGCGGCGGAAGCGGCCTGAAGCGAGTGATTAGTGGTTAGTGATTAGTGGTTGCAGCGTCTCTGGCGGCGGAAGGGCGGCGCGGCCCGTGCCGTCGCACAGCTGCCGGCCAGCCACTAATCACTAACCACTGATCACTCCCCTCCAGACACACTTCTTCACCAACTGTGTCCCCGCCCCCCTTGCGGATTGGGGCGAAAACCGGGCAATCGTCAGCGGGGCTCTGACAACGGACAATCATGGATTCCTCGTCCCTCACCACCCTGCTCGAAAGCGCCGAGGTCCAGGCCTTCGCGACCGGATTTCCGACGACCCTGGCGCATCTCGGCGTAACGCTCGCCCTGCTGGTCGTGGGCGCGGTGCTCTACGCCCTGTTCACGCCGTGGAAGGAGATCGCCCTGATCCGCGAGGGCAATGCCGCCGCCGCGGTGGCCTTCTCCGGCGTTCTGGTCGGCCTCGCCATTCCGCTGGCGGTCAGCCTCAGCGTCTCGACCTCGCTCAAGGACATCGCCCTGTGGGGCGCCGCCACTGTGGTGCTGCAGCTGCTGGCGTTCCGCCTGGTCGACATGATCCTCACCGGCCTGCCCCAGCGCATCCGCGATGGAGAGATCGCCGCCGCCGTCCTGCTGGTCGGCGCCAAGCTGTCGACGGCCCTGATCCTCGCCGCCGCCCTGACGGGCTGAGGCCGTGGGTTTCCCCAGACCGCCGGACTGGCTCGTCTATTCGCTGGTCGTCAGCGCACTCGTCATCTGGTCGCTTCAGCTGCGCGAGAACGCGGATGCACCCCCGGCGCCCCCCGCGCCCGACGAGGTCGAGGGCGCCCTGCTGGGGCCGATCACGCCGTTTGATCCCGCCGTCACCGTCAATGCGCCGGACATTCCCTTTCAGCCGAGTTCCGGCACGGCCTTCTCCATCTCGCGCGACGGTCGCTGGGTCACGGCGCGTCATGTCGTCGAGGGATGCCGGCGTCCGGCCATTCTGGTCGGGGGCGGCCGGGCCATCGCCGCCGACGTGCGCCTGGCGCCGCGCGCGGATATCGCGGTCCTGCTGACCCGGGGCGGCCCGGATGCCGTTCCGGTCATGGCCTCCCACAGCCTGCGCGCGGGGCAGCGCGGCTTCCATCCCGGCTACCCCCAGGCCCGGGCCGGCGAGGTCGCCTCCCGCCTGCTGGGCCGCGAGACGCTCAGAATCCGCGGACGCGGCCAGCGCGACGAGCCGGTTCTGGCCTGGGCCGAGGTCGGACGCACCGACGGTCTGGGTGGCACCCTGGCGGGCCTGTCAGGCGCGCCGGTGCTGGACCGCCAGGGCCGCGCCGTCGGCGTGACCATCGCTGAAAGCCCGCGCCGCGGCCGCATCTACACCACCTCGCCCGATACCTTCGGCCCGGCCATCCGCGGTGTGCAGAAGCCGGACGAGCCCCTCACCGGCCGCCTCGTCACCGTCGACAACTACGGCCTCGTCGCCGACGACCTGCGCCGTGATCTGAGGGTGGCCCAGGTGGTGTGTCTGTCGGCGTAGACCTGGCGCTCACGCATATCCCTCCCCCTCCGGGGGAGGGTGGTCGCGAAGCGACCGGGTGGGGAGGGCTCGGCAATACAAGCGCGGGCCTTGTGTCGCCGAAGCGTCCCCACCCTGTCGCCGCTGACGCGTCGACATCCCTCCCCCGGAGGGGGAGGGAGAGGCCTGTAACGTCCCTACCGCAGCCTCACCGAGTCGATGTTCAGGCTCGACAGCGGCACCACCTCGATATTCGGGTATTTCGCCCGCAGCGCGGTCAGGAAGACTGCGGCGTCGCCCACGATGACCAGGCTGGCGCTCGAGGCGGGCAGGTGTTCGGCCGCGGCGGCGCGGATGGCCTCCGGGGTCACGCCGTTCACATCGTCGTCGTAGCTGGCCAGGTTGGTCAGCGGCAGGCCGTACAGCGCCAGGTTGGCGACCAGACCGCCGAGGCCGTCGACCGTCTCGAGCTGACGGCCGAACGAACCGATCAGGGTCGCCCGGCGCGGGGCCAGTTCGGCCTCGGTGGCGGTGGTCGCCGAGAGGCGGATGATCTCGGCCAGGATCAGTTCGGCCACTTCCGGCACGGCGTCGTTGCGGGTCTGGGCCGAGGCGGAGAGGATGCCCTCGTCCTCGCGCACGCCGAGGCCGGAGTTGGCGCCATAGGACAGGCCGCGCTTGATGCGGATCTCCTGGTTCAGGCGCGCCGAGAAGCCGCCGCCCATCAGGGCATTGCCGACCAGCAGCGGGAAATAGTCCTCGTCCGTGCGGGCAATGCCGCGCAGGGCCGCGACCACCGCCGCCTGACCGGCACCGGGCTGGTCGATGACGATGATGCGCGGCGCGACCAGCGCCCCGGCCGGATCGTCGATCGTGGCCACGGTTCCCGCCGGATCGCGCCAGTCGCCGAAGGCTTCCTCGGCGAGGGCGTAGGCGGCCTCCGGCGTGATGTCGCCCGAGAAGACCAGTGTCGCCTGGCTGGGCCGATAGCGGCCCTCATGGAAGGCGACCAGATCCTCGCGGGTCAGGCCCGGAATGGTGCCGGGCGTGCCCGAGCCGGGCAGGGCGTAGGGGGCCTCGCCGAACACCGCGCGGGCGGCGGCCAGGTTGGACACCGGTCCCGGCTGCGACAGGGCGACCCGCAGGCCGTTCAGCGTCTGGGTCTTCTCGCGGTCCAGCTCCTCGGCGGCATAGGCCGGGTTGCGGACCACATCGGCCATCAGGGCCATGGTCTGCGGGAAGACATTCGAGGGCGAGGAGGCGAAGACATTGGTGAAGTCCACGCCCGCGCCCGCGCCGATGTCCGCGCCCAGCCGCTCGATCTCGGTGGCGATTTCGGGAGCGGAGCGGCTTTCGGTGCCCTGGGTCAGCAGGGAGGCGGTGAAGTTGGCGACGCCCGCCTTGCCCGCCGGGTCGTCCGACGTGCCGGCGTCGAAGCTCAGCCGGGCCGAGATCAGCGGCAGGCCCGGCTTGCGGGCGACCAGCACCCGCATGCCGTTGGCCAGACGGCGCTCGGCCACCTGCGGCGTGGCGGCGTCAACGGCGGGACCGGGTTGCGGCAGCGGCGTGCGCTGGCCCTCGGGAAGCAGGGTCACCGGCTCGCCGGCCGGGGCCAGGGACGCCAGGGTGATCGGGGCGGTGAACACCTCCTGCACCGGCGAGGCCGGGTTCTCGGCGTCCGCCTGCAGATAGCGCATGGCGATGGCCCGGTCGTCGCGCAGATATTCGCGCGCCACCCGCTGCACGTCGGCCACGGTCACGGCCTGGATATTGGCCACGTCCCGATCCGCGCTGGCCGGATCGCCGGTCATGATCAGGGTGTAGCCCAGGGCGAAGGCCCGGCCGTCGATGGTCTCCAGTCCGCGCAGGGCGCTGGCGATCAGTTCGGTCTTGGCCTCGGCCAGTTCGGCCTCGGTGACCGGCTCGTCACGGATGCGGGCGACCTCGGCGCGCAGGGCGGCCATGCCCTCGTCCGGCGTATGGCCGGCGCTCATGATGGCCGAGGTGTTCAGCACCCCGACCTGCTGCTGCTGGCTGTTCGAGGACGTGGCCGACGTCGCGATCTGCTGGCGATAGACCAGCGACTGGTACAGCCGGCTCGACTCGCCGGTCGACAGGATGCCGTCCAGCACGTCCAGCGCGGCCCGGTCCGGATGGTTGTAGGGCACGGTCGGCCAGGTGATCTGCACCATCGGCAGGGGCACGTTCGGACCATAGAAGGTCGCCTCGCGCGCCGGGCCGAAGCTCTCGGGCACATTGTTGACGGGCAGGGCGCGGTCCGGGTTCTCGATGCCGCCGAAATAGCCGTCGATCCAGGCGTCCAGCTGGGCCTGATCGAAGTTTCCGGCCACGATCAGATAGGCGTTGTCAGGCCGGTAGAAGGTTTCGTGGAAGCGCAGGACGTCGTCGATGGTGGCCGCGTCCAGATCGGCGATCGAGCCGATGCCCGGGCGGCGATACGGGCTGTCCTGGAAGATGAAGGCCTGGGAGTGCAGGCGCTGGAACCGGCCGTAGGGGGTCGACAGCACGCGCTGGCGGAACTCCTCCTTGACCACGTCGCGCTCGCTCTGGAACGAGGCCTCGTCGACGACCAGCGAGCCCATCCGGTCGGACTCGGCGAACAGCATCCGTTCCAGATGCTGGGCCGGCACGGTCTCATAGTAGTTGGTGAGGTCCAGTCCGGTGGAGGCGTTGTTGGTGCCGCCGACATCCTCGGTCAGGCGGTCGAAGGTCTCCTGCGGCAGGTTCCGCGTCGCCTTGAACATCAGGTGTTCGAACATGTGGGCGAAGCCGGACCGGCCTTCCGGATCGTCCTTGGCCCCGACCTTGTACCAGACCTGCACCGTGACGTTGGACGTGCTCGTGTCCCGCGCCGTGAACACCCTCAGCCCGTTCGGCAGGGTCCGCTCGGCGAAACCCAGCGGCGGCACGACGATGGGGGCGGGCGCTGCGCTCCTGGCGGCCCCATCGGCCTCTGCGGCGTCCGCTGCGGCCTGTGCGTCTGCAGCGGCGAGATCCGTCGCCCGATTCAATTCCATGTCGGCCAGGGTGGCGCAGGCCGAAACGCCCAGCATCAGGGCGGCGATCGAGGCGGCGGCGAACAGGCGGGACTTCATGGGGCAGGGCTCCGGCACGCCCGGCGAACGCGGGCGCGCGAACCCTATCAGGGCCGAAACCCGGCGCACCTTACGGAGTCGTAATGAAGTCGATGCTCAATCCAGTCTGAGCGCTTCCGCCAGCAGCTTCGCCTCGGCCGCCCGGCTCGAACCGGCGCGCCAGGCCACCACGATCTCGCGCCGCGGGGCTTTCGCCGCGATCGGCCGCACCACCACCCCCGGCAGGTCGGCCAGCCCGGCCCGCACCGCCATCTCGGGCAGGAAACTGACCCCCAGCCCGGCCGAGACCATCTGCACCAGCGTATGCAGGCTGGTCGCCGCGAAGACGTCCTCGCCGCGCGGCGGCTCGATGCCGAAGGCCGCCAGGGCGTGGTCGCGCAGGCAGTGGCCATCCTCGAGCAGGATCAGGTCCTCGGCCTTCAGCGACCCCGCCGGGATCGGTCCGGTTCCGGCCAGGGCATGGCCGACCGGCGCGGCGGCCAGGATCTCGTCGTCGCCGATGCGGGCGTGGTCGATCCCGTGCGAACTGTAGGGCAGGGCGATCACCGCCGCGTCCAGCTGTCCCGCCTTGAGCCCGGCGATCAGTCGGGGCGTCAGGTCCTCGCGGATGAACAGCCGCAGCGCCGGCCAGGCCGCCTTCACCCCCGGCAGTTTGGCCGGCAGCAGGAAAGGCGCGACCGTCGGAATGACGCCCAGCCGGAACCGTCCGGATAGGGGCTTGCCGGCGTTGCGCGCCGCCTCGACCAGATCCTCGGTCCGGGCCAGCACATCCTCGCCGCGCCGCACGGCCTCGGCCCCGACGGCGGTCAGCTGGATATTGCCGCGGGTCCGCTCGACCACCGGCGCGCCGAGGATCTTCTCCAGCTCCTGCACCCCGGCCGACAGGGCCGGCTGGCTGACATGGGCCGCCTCCGCCGCCCGGCTGAACGAGGCGTGTTCAGCGAGAAGCTTGAGATACTGGAGCTGGCGCAGGGTGGGGAGCATGGCCGTCATATAGGCGCCCACTATCGTTTGGCCAATGGCAATCGGTTGGCCTTATGGTTCCTTTGGTCCAGCAGAAGCTGGTTCATCACAAAGGACACGAAGGGGGCACGAAGGACACAAAGGGTTCGGAGCGGCTGATAATGCGAGAGTGCCGTAGATCAATGAAGGCGGCGAAGCCGCCATTTGGCTAACCACGGAAGCAACCTGCGGCCTGACAGAACCCCGGTCCCTTCGTGTCCTTCGTGCCCCCTTCGTGTCCTTCGTGATGAACCTTCCGGCCGCCGCACCGCGACGGCCGGAGTCAGCCCCGTGTTGGCTCAGGCCGCCGCGGCCCCGAACTCTTCCTTCAGGGTCAGGTCGAACCGGTCGGCGTTCATCACCTTGGTCCAGGCCTTGACGAAGTCCTTCACGAACTTCTCTCCCGCATCCGCCGAGGCATAGACCTCCGCCAGCGCCCGCAGCTGGGAGTTGGAGCCGAACACCAGATCGGTGCGCGTCGCCGTCCACCGCTGCTCGCCGGTCAGCCGGTCCGCGCCGACGAAGGTCTCGTCGCCGCTGTCGTCGACCTGTTTCCAGCCCGTCCGCATGTCCAGCAGATGGACGAAGAAGTCGTTGGTCAGCTGCCCCGGCCGGTCCGTGAACACGCCATGTTTCGACCCGCCGTGATTGGCGCCCAGCACGCGCAGGCCGCCGACCAGCACGGTCATCTCCGGGGCCGTCAGGCCCAAGAGCTGCGCCCGGTCAACCAGCAGCTCCTCGGTCGGGACGTTGTACCGGACCTGCAGATAGTTGCGGAAGCCGTCGGCCTTGGGCTCCAGCACGGCGAAGCCCTCGACGTCGGTCTGGTCCTGGCTGGCGTCGGTGCGGCCCGGGGTGAACGCAACCTCGATCGCATGCCCGGCCGCCTTCGCCGCCTTCTCGACGCCGACGGAGCCGCCCAGCACGATCAGGTCGGCGATGGAGACGATCCGCTCGCCGTCGAAATCGCCCTTGATGGCCTCATAGACCTCCAGCACATGGGCCAGCTTCTTCGGCTGGTTGACGTCCCACGACCGCTGGGGCTCGAGCCGCAGCCGACCGCCGTTGGCGCCGCCGCGGTGATCCGACCCGCGATAGGTCGCCGCCGCCGCCCAGGCCGTCGAGACCAGGTCGGCCACGGTCAGGGTCGAGGCCGCGATCTGTTCCTTCAGCGCGCTGATGTCGTCGGCGGTCAGGTCCGGGCCCGTCCGCGCCGGAATCGGGTCCTGCCAGATCAGGTCCTCGGCCGGTACTTCCGGGCCGAGGTAGCGGGCCTTGGGCCCCATGTCGCGGTGGCACAGCTTGAACCAGGCGCGGGCGAAGGCGTCGCCGAAATAGGCCGGGTTGCCCCGGAATTTCTCCATCACCTTGCGGTATTCCGGGTCGAATTTCATCGCCATGTCGGCGGTGGTCATCATCGTCGGCACCCGCTTGCCCGGCGTATGGGCGGCGGGGGCGAGGGTGTCGGCAGGGTCGCCGACGGGATGCCATTGCTTGGCCCCGGCCGGGCTGCGGGTCAGCTCGTACTCGTGGTCCAGCAGCATGTCGAAATAGGTCATGTCCCACTGGATCGGCGTGGGCGTCCAGGCGCCCTCGATGCCCGAGGTGATGGTGTCGTCGCCGATGCCGCTGGCATGGCCCGAGATCCAGCCCATGCCCTGCTGGGCGATGTCGGCCCCCTCGGGCGAGACGCCGACCTTGGACGCGTCGCCCGCCCCGTGGGCCTTGCCGAAGGTGTGGCCGCCCACCGTCAGGGCCACCGTCTCCTCGTCGTTCATCCCCATGCGGGCGAAGGTTTCGCGGATGTCGCGCGCCGACTGCAGGGCGTCCGGCACGCCGCCGGGGCCCTCGGGGTTCACATAGATCAGCCCCATCTGGATCGCGGCCAGCGGGCTTTCCAGCGCCATCTCCTTGTCGGGCTGGATGCGGGTCTCATTGCCCTCCTCGCCGACCCATTTCTCTTCCGTGCCCCAGTAGACGTCCTTCTCGGGCTCCCAGACGTCGGCCCGGCCGCCGCCGAAGCCGAAGGTCGGCCCGCCCATGCTCTCGATGGCGACATTGCCGGCCAGGATCATCAGGTCGGCCCAGGACAGGCTGGCTCCGTATTTCTGCTTGATCGGCCACAGCAGGCGCCGCGCCTTGTCGAGGTTGCCGTTGTCCGGCCAGCTGTTCAGCGGGGCGAACCGCTGCTGCCCCGCGCCCGCGCCGCCGCGGCCGTCGCCGGTGCGATAGGTGCCGGCCGA
>JAUYAG010000154.1 GCA_030693575.1 Brevundimonas sp.
CCGGCGCGGGCGGGCTCGCTGCGACGCCGATCGCGTCCAGGGCCCGGGACAGGCGGCCGGCGGCGTCCGGACCGCCGCAGGCGACGGCGACAACCCTGCGGCCGCGACGCACCTCGCGATAGACGGCGGAGGCCGCCTCGATGGGGTCGGAGGCGTCGAGTTGAAGGAGCGCGACAGGTTCGTCCGTGTACGGAACCGACAGGTGGGTGGTCGAGGACGGAATGGGCAGGGGAAGGGGTTGGGCGGTCATGGTGGCTCCCCTCACGCGGCTTCGGCGGCGAGCGGGAGCGCCACGGCGCCCAGTGCCGCCGACAGATCGGCCAGCAGGTCTTCGGTATGTTCAAGGCCAATGGACAGGCGCAGCAGGCCGTCGGTGATCCCGGCCGTGCGCCGCGCCTCCGGCGTCATGGCGGCATGGGTCATCAGGGCCGGGTGGGCGATCAGGCTTTCGACGCCACCCAGGGACTCGGCCAGGGTGAAGACCTCCAGCTGGTCGACGAAAGCGCGCACGGCGGCGATGTCGTGCAGCTCGAAACTGAGCATGGCCCCGAAGCCCGCCTGCTGGCGCGCCGCGACGGCATGGCCCGGATGCGACGCCAGACCCGGATAGTGGACCGCGCGGACCGCCGGCTGGGCGGCCAGCCATTCGGCCACCCGCTGCGCCGTGGCCTGCTGCCGCTCGATGCGGGCGAACAGGGTGCGCACGCCGCGCAGGGTCAGATAGGCATCAAAGGGCGAGCCGGTGACGCCGAGACAGTTGGCCCACCAGGTCAGCTGTTGAAGATCATCCGGATCCTTCGCCACCACGCAGCCGCCGACCACGTCGGAATGGCCATTGATGTATTTGGTCGTCGAATGGATCACCAGGTCCGCGCCGAGGGCGAGCGGCTGTTGCAGGGCGGGCGACAGGAAGGTGTTGTCCACCGCCGCCTTGCAGCCGACGGCATGGGCGCGGGCGCAGAGATCGGCCACATCCGCCACGCGCATCAGCGGATTGGACGGCGTCTCGATCAGGATCAGTTTCGGCTTCAGCGCAAAGGCGGCGTCGAGGGCGGCGCGATCGTTCTGGTCGACGAACTGCACGTCGAAATGGCCGCGCTTCGCCCGGGCGCACAGCAGGCGATGGGTGCCGCCATAAAGGTCGTGCGGGGCGATCAGCAGGTCGCCGGGCTCGAGCGAGAACAGGGCCAGATCGACCGCCGCCATGCCGGTCGCCGTCACCACCGCGCCGCAGCCGCCTTCGAGTTTCGCCAGGGTCTCGCCCAGCACGTCCCGGGTGGGATTGCCCGACCGCGTGTAGTCATAGCGCCGCTTACCCTCGAGACCGTCGAAGCTGTAGTTCGACGACAGATAGAGCGGCGGCATCACCGCGCCGTGCGCCGGGTCGCTGTTCACGCCGTGACGCGCGGCGGTCGTACAGGGATGGGCCTGGGCAGGGGCGGTCATGCGGCGATCTCGCTGGGCTGGAGGGCGGTGAGGGGATTGAGGACGTCGTGCAGGACGCGGCCGATCAGCTCGCGCTCCTTCAGGAAGGCGTCGTGGCCGAAGATGGAGGGGGCCTCGACCAGGCGGCGCAGGTTCGGCGCGCGGGCGGCCAGCTCGCGGCTGTCCGCGATCGGCACGAGGGTGTCGGAGCTGAAGCCGACCACGGTCAGGGGGCAGCGCACGGCGCGCGGATCGATGCTGTGCCGGTCCAGGGAGTCCGACAGGCTGATCCAGCGGTCGGCGCTGGTCGCCCCGGCGTAGGCCGAGCCCCTGGCGATCAGATAGTCGCAGACCGGCCAGGCGTCGCCGGCCGCCGGGGGCGGGGTCTGGCTGAAGCGCAGGTCGAACTCCTCGGCGGTGCGATAGGTCGTCATGGCCAGCTGGCGGGCGAGGGCGACGCCCTCTGCTTCCCGGCCGCAGTCGCGGGCGAAGGCCAGCAGCCGGCGCTGCACCCCGCGCACGGCGGTGGCCGCCGGGTGGGCGCGGTGGGCGGCGGAGATGACGGTCAGCTCTCCGATCCGCTCGGGGTAGAGCGCCGCGAAGGCCAGACCGATGCAGCCGCCGTAGGAAGCGCCGACGAAGGCGTCGATCCGCTTCTCGCCGAGAGCGTCGAGCAGCAGGGCCAGCAGGCGCGCCTGATCGGCCGTGGTGATGGTGATGCCCGGTTCGTCGCGGCCCGGCAGCAGGTCGAGGGCCAGAATGCGAAGCCGGTTCACATCAACGGGCCCGCCGGTCCGGACCACCGACGGCCACCATCGCGTGGCGAACCGGCCGCTGGAGATGCCGCCGGCGACCACGACCAGCGGCGCATGACCGGGGC
Source organism: Brevundimonas sp. (assembly GCA_030693575.1). Lineage (GTDB taxonomy): Bacteria > Pseudomonadota > Alphaproteobacteria > Caulobacterales > Caulobacteraceae > Brevundimonas. Next base: position 2,306 of record JAUYAG010000154.1, read on the forward strand.
CGAACAGGCGGCCGACGACCTCCGTTGCGCCCAGGTGCTGGCCGGACTCCAGCCGGAAGTCGTCGGGAATGGCCGCGTGGATGTCGCGACCGGCGGTCTCTTCAGGGATGTCGATGGACGCCACGGTCCGCTCCGCTTTCGCTCAGCGAAACCGGTGGGGCGAACCAATTCATGCGTGACAGACCCGTGAAGTCAGCCGGTCCCCGGACGTGAGGGGGCCGTCGCTTCACTCATCTCTCGCGGCTTCCGGGGAGGCCTCGCAGGAGTTGGCACCATCTCCGGGACTGGGAAGTCCCGGAAGGTTGCCCCGGCATCAAAGGGCCTATCCCTCCGCCGGTCTTGATGAGTGCCCTTACGGTGGCGAACACTTCCGGCGGCGTCAATCCCCTTTGTTGCGGTGCGAAACGGGGGCCTCTCAGCCCTCGCTCCAGCCCCCCGCCAGCGCCTTGAACAGGGCGATCTGGTAGGTGGTGACAAGGGCGTCCGAGGCCGCCAGCTGGGCGTCCGCGCCGGCCAGGGTGCGCTCGGCGTCCAGCACCGTCAGGAAGCTGTCGGCCCCGGCGTCGAAGCGCAGACGCGACAGCCGGGCGGCCGAGGCGGCCTGATCGCGGGCCGCCTGCAGAGCGGCGCGACGGTCCAGTTCGTTGGCGTAGTTGGCCAGGGCCGTCTCGGTTTCCTGCAGGGCGACCAGCACCGTCTGGTCGAAGGTCGCCAGGGCGGCGTCCGACCCGGCCGAGGCCTGTTCGATCCGCGCGCGGGCGGCGAACACATTGGGGAAGGACCAGCTGATCAGCGGGCCGACGTTGAAGCGGACGCTGGAGTCAGTGGACAGGTCGCCGGCGTCCAGCGCCGTCGATCCCAGTGAACCGCCGAGGATGATGCGCGGAAACAGATCGGCCGTGGCGACGTTCACCCGCGCGGCGGCCGCCGCCAGATTTCGCTCGGCCCGCCGCACGTCGGGACGCCGCGCCAGCAGCTGGGCGCCGTCGCCGATCGGGATCGACCGGGTCAGCTGCGGCGGTCGCTGGCAGGCGCGCGCCGC
>JAUYAG010000156.1 GCA_030693575.1 Brevundimonas sp.
CGAGAATGTGCTGCGGGTCATGCGGGCGGTCGAGGCGACGGCGGCGAGCAAGCGCGGCGAGCGGCCAAGCCTGGCCGCCTTGCCGGCGGCGGGCGCGCCCGACTAGGGGCGGCGAGCGCCCGATCCGGGCCAGCGCGACGACCTGCCACCTTGCCTCGCCGCGGCCGGGCGGGCGAAGGCGAGGCATGCAAGCCGGGGGACGCTATTCAGCAGGATTTGCGGCCGGGCTGCTCGCCTTGCTGTTCGCCGTCACCCTGAGGGCGCTCATTCCCGTCGGCTATATGCCGGACGCCGGTGGCGACAGCTTCCATCTGGTGATCTGCGGACCGGCCGCGCCGGCCGAGGCCGGCGGCGGCTCCGACGATGAGGGGTCCGCCGACTCCGCGCCAGTCTGTGCCTTCGCCGCCACCGGGGCCGCCGCGGGTCCGGTTGATCCTCCCCCGCTGCCCCGGCCCGTGGCCCTCGCCGTCGTCCGCGGATCCGAATCCGCCCCTCGCGATCCGCCCACGGCCGACCGTACCGAAGGCCCGCCCCCGCCGGCGCGCGCGCCGCCCCTGTCGATCTGAAGCCTGCATCCCTGCCGGGGCCGCGCCGTCGTTGACGGCTGCGCGGTGCCTCCTGTCGCCAGACCGGCGACCTTCAGATCGAGTCCAGAACCATGAGAATCGCCCCCGGTGCCTGCGCCCTGCTGCTCGGCGCGCCCCTGATGGCCGCCGTTCCCGCCCACGCGCAGGACGCCTCCCTGCTTGATGAAATCGTCGTCACCGGCGTTCGTCCCGACACCGCGATCGACGCCGTCCGGCCCGCGGGCGTGGCCGCGCCCGACAGCGCCGGCCTTGTGGCCCGCCTGCCCGGCGCGGCCCTGATCGACAACGGCGGCCTGTCCGGCCAGGTCCAGTACCGGGGCCTGTTCGGCGAACGGGTGCTGACCCGCGTCAACGGCCAGCGCTTCCACAGCGGCGGACCCAACGCCATGGACCCGCCGCTCCACTATGCGCCGATGCCGCTGGTCGCCAGCGTCGAGGTCGATCGTGGCATCAGCCCGGTGCGTAACGGCCCGGCCCTGGCCGGCGGCGTCAACGCGCGGCTGAAGGAGGTCGGTTTCGGCGAGGGGGCGGCATTCGCGCCCGCCTGGGACCTGAGCGCCGGCTACCGTTCGGTCGATGACAGCCGGAGTTTCGGCGGCGTGGCCGGGATGGCCAGCGACCGCTTCCGGGTGAACCTGCTGGGCGCTTATGAGAGCGGCGGCGACATGCGCTTCCCGGGGGGCGTGGTTCGCGACAGCGGCTTCCGGCGGGATACCTATGGCCTCTCGGCCGGCTGGCGCAGCGGGGCAGGCGACCTCGGGCTGGACCTGAGGGCGCAGGAGACCGGCCCAAGCGGCACTCCGCCGTTCGCCCTGGACATCCTGTATTTCGACACCGACTTCGCCCGCCTGAGCTTCGCCAGTCCGGCGGAGTCGAAGGTGCGGCTGGAGGCGTCGCTGGGCCATGTCCGGGTCGAGCACGGGATGGACAATTTCAGCCTGCGGCCGGCCCCGGCCATGGCCTCGATGCGCCGGTTGTCCCTGGCCGACGCCGAGACGGTGGCGGGCGAGGCGCGGCTGGTCTTCGGCTCGGCCACGCGCAGCTTCAGCGTCGGCGCGGACTTCGAACAGGCCGACAAGTCGGTGGTCATCACCCATCCGGACAACCCCAATTTCGTGGTCGGCTCCCTGCCCGGGATCGAGGTGTCCCGTCTCGGCGGCCACCTGGAGTGGCGCGGTGCCGTCAGGGGCGTCGAGGCGGAGCTGGGTGTGAGGGCCGACGCCCACCGCGCCTCGGCCGGCGAAGCCTGGACGGGGTCTGCTGTGCCTGCGGGGCCAACCCTGCTGGCGGCCGCCTTCAACGCCGGTGACCGGGACTGGAGCGGCGGGACCGTCGATCTGGCCGCACGCTTCTGGCGCGACCTCGGTGCCGTCACCCCGCGCCTGACGCTGGCGCGCAAGACGCGGGTGCCGAATGCGGTAGAGCGTTTCTCGTGGATGCCGACCGAGGCGAGCGGCGGCCTGGCCGACGGCAATATCTACGTCGGGGACCGGACCCTGCGACCCGAGACGGCGTGGATCGTCGAGGCCGGATTCGACTGGCGGCGCGGTCCGGCCTGGGCCCGCCCGACGGTCTATTATCGCCGGGTCGACGACTACATCCAGGGCGTGCCATTCGACGCCACCCCCGGGGTGGCCGACACCCGGGTCGAGATGGTCGCGGCCATGAGCGGCGACCCGACGCCGCTGCGCTTCGCCAATGTCGATGCGGAACTGTACGGCTTCGACATGGATTTCGGCGTCCAGCTTACCGACCGGCTCCGCCTCGACGGGGTGACAAGCGTCGTGCGTGGCAAGCGCCGGGATGTGGGCGACGACCTGTACCGGATTGCCCCGCCGACCCTGCGGCTGGCCGCGACCTGGGACGAGACGGACTGGTCTGTCGGGGCAGAGGTGGCGGGAACGCTGCGCCAGACCCATATCTCGGCCGGCAATGACGAGACGCCGAGCGGCGGCTATGCCGTGTTCAACCTGCGCGGCGAATGGCGGCTGCGCCCGGGTCTGCGCGTGGAGGCGGGGGTGGAAAACCTGTTCGACCGCGACTATCGCGCCCATCTGGCGGGCCGGAACCGGGTGGGGGATTCCGACGTCGCCCTGGGCGAGCGCCTGCCCGGCGCCGGTCGCGGGGCGTTCGTGACGCTGAAGGCGGCCCTGTGATGAACGCGATCGAACTGGGGCCGCTGGTGCTGTCCGGCGAGCGACTCGCCATCATCGTCGGCGTCGCCGTCTTTCTGCTGGGGTCGGGCCTGCTGGCGAGCCGCGTCAGCCCGCGCTTCAACGGCTGGAGCACAGTGGCTGTGTTGACCGGGCTGGGCGCGGCGCGCCTGGCCCATGTGGTCGCCCACTGGAGCTACTTCGTCGACGACCCGCTGAGGGCGCTGGCGGTGTGGCAGGGCGGATTCATCTGGGTCTGGGCGCTGGCGCCGGCCGTCGTCTCGGCGTTCTTGATGCTCCGCGAGCGGCGGCTGATGCTGTGGGCGATCGCGCCGGTCCTGGCCTGCGCCCTGGCCGGGGTGGCGACGGAGCGCCTGACCTCGGGGGCGGAACCCGTTCCCGCGCCGTCGATGACCCTGTCCCGGCTGGAAGGTGGGGCGGTGAACCTGGCCGCCGTCGACGGCCGACCCACGGTCGTCAATCTGTGGGCGACATGGTGCCCGCCCTGTCGCCGCGAGATGCCCGCGTTGGCGCAGGCCCAGGACGCCCATCCCGAGGTCCGCTTCCTGTTCGTCAACCAGGGGGAGGGGCAGGCCACAGTCGCCGGCTGGCTGGAGGAGGCCGGGCTCGAGATCGACAATGTCTTGCTGGACCGGGCCATGGCCGTGCCGCGCCACTACGGCACGGTGGGTTTGCCCGTCACCCTGTTCCTCGGCCCCGACGGCCGGCTGGCGGAGGTGCATGTCGGAGAGATCGCACCGGAGCAGATCGGCGCGGCGATCGCCCGCCTGCGATGAGGGGCGAGCTCAGACTGCCGCAGTCTGGCGCATCCCCTCCCACACGGCGATCCCGGCGCTGACCGACAGGTTCAGCGACCGCGCCCCGGGCCGCAGGGGAATCACCACCCGTGCGTCCGCCGCGTCATGCACGAAGTCCGGGGCACCTGACGGTTCGCTGCCGAAAAGCAGGACGTCGTCTGGCCTGAAGACAAATTCACTCAGGGGCGTGGCACCCTTGGTCGTGAACAGGATCAGACGCCCCGGAGCCCGGTCGCGCTGGAAGGTGTCCCAGTCGGCATGCCGCGTCATATGGCCCAGCGGGCCGTAATCCAGCGCGGCGCGCTTCATCGCCCGGTCGTCGAAACGGAAGCCGGCGGGCTCGATGATGTGCAATTCCACCCCGAAACAGGCGCTCAATCGGATGCAGGCGCCGACGTTCTGGGGAATGGCCGGTTGAAAAAGGGCGAGACGCATTCTAAGGCCCTCATACGCGCGGCCCGGGGGCTTGTCGCGGCTCGAAATGCGACCGTTTCTCAAGAGGCGGCGCTGTTTGCGGCGATGAGCCGCAACGCCGGGCCGGGTCAGACCAACGGGAAGGCGCTAAAGCATCCATGCCGCGATTGATCGGGCCCTCACGGCCCCGGGCTGCGGCGTACGAGGAGTAAGACGTGGCCGAATCGGTCGTGACTGAGAACGGTGAAGGCGGCGACGCCACCCGTCGGGACTTCATCCATATCGCGGCCGGTGCCGCGGCTGTGGGCGCCGGGGCCATGCTGGCCTGGCCCTTGATCAATTCGATGAACCCGGCCGCGGATACGCTGGCGCTGGCGTCGATCGAATTCGACATGACCAAGGTCCAGGAAGGCCAGCAGATCGTCATCAAATGGCAGGGCAAGCCGGTGTTCGTGCGTTACCGCACCGCCCGCGAGCTGCAGGAAGCCGTGTCGACCCCGCTGTCGGCGCTGAAGGATCCCCAGGCCGACGCCGACCGGGTCAAGGACGGGCATGAGAAATACCTGGTGGTGCTGGGCAACTGCACCCACCTGGGCTGTATTCCGACCTTTGGTTCGGGCGATTACGGCGGCTGGTTCTGCCCCTGCCACGGTTCGCACTACGACACCTCGGGCCGTATCCGTAAGGGTCCGGCACCCACCAACCTCGTCGTGCCGGAGTATGCCTACCTCTCCGACACCCGCATCAAGATCGGCTGAGGGCGAGACCGATGAGCGATCACGAATCCACCTACGTCCCGAAGACCGGCATCGAGAAATGGCTCGACACCCGTCTGCCGATCATCCGCTTCGGCGCTGACTATCTGGCGCTGCCGACGCCGCGTAACCTGAACTACTGGTATACGTTCGGTGCCATACTCATGGTCTGTCTGGTGATCCAGATCGCCACCGGCGTGATCCTGGCCATGCACTATGTGCCGAACACCGAAATGGCCTTCGCCTCGGTCGAGCGGATCATGCGCGACGTCAACGGCGGCGACCTGATCCGCTACACCCACGCCAACGGGGCCTCGATGTTCTTCATCGCGGTCTATATCCACATGCTGCGCGGCCTCTATTACGGCTCCTACAAGGCCCCGCGCGAGATGATCTGGATCATCGGCTGCCTGATCTTCTTCCTGCTGATCGCCACCGCCTTCCTGGGCTACGTCCTGCCGTGGGGCCAGATGTCCTACTGGGGGGCCGAGGTGATCACCAATCTGGTCGGTGCCATTCCGGTCATCGGCGAGCCCATTCTGATCTGGCTGCGTGGCGGCCCGGCGATCGACAACGCCACCCTGAACCGCTTCTTCTCGCTGCACTATCTGCTGCCGTTCGTCATCGCCGGCTGCGTGGTGCTGCACCTCTGGGCCCTGCACACCGCCGGTCAGAACAACCCGGTCGGCATCCTGATCCCGAAGGACCGGGAGAAGAAGGACACCCTGCCCTTCCACCCTTACTACACGGTCAAGGATGGCTTCGCGCTCATCGTGTTCTTGATGCTGTTCTCGGTGTTCGTCTTCTTCATGCCGAACGCCTTGGGGCATGCCGACAACTCCATCCCGGCTAACCCGCTGGTGACCCCGGCGCACATCGTGCCCGAGTGGTACATGCTGCCGTTCTACGCGATCCTGCGCGCCATCCCGGACAAGTTCGGCGGGGTGCTGGCGATGTTCGGTGCCATCGGCGTGCTGTTCATCCTGCCCTGGCTGGATACGTCCAAGGTGCGCTCGATGCGCTACCGCCCGACGATGCGGACCTTCTTCATCATCTTCGTGATCGTGGGTATGATCCTCGGCTGGTGCGGTGCCCAACTGCCCGACGCGCCGGTGATCGGCGACTTCAAGACCTTCATCCTGATCGACGGGGACCTGAACAGTTATCTGTGGCTGACCCGGTTCGCGACGGCCTACTATTTCGCCTTCTTCCTCATCATCATGCCCCTGGTGGGCCTGCGCGAGACGCCGCAAACGATCCCGGCGACGATCTCGGAGCCGGTCCTGTCGGGCACCGAAGAGACGAAGGGCTGAGCGGGACCATGACCCTCAAGACGAATATCCGCGCCATGAAGAAGACCCTGGTCCTGATCGCCGCCGCCGCCGGCCTGACCCTGGCGGCCCAGCCCGCGCTCGCGGCGGGAGGGGAATCCAAGCCCCTGCGCAGCGGCGGCTTCAGTTTCGAAGGGCCGTTCGGCAGCTTCGACCGCAACCAGCTGCAGCGTGGCTACAAGGTGTACCGCGAGGTCTGCGCCTCCTGCCACGGCATGGAGCTGATGCATTTCCGGAACCTGGCGGAGCCGGGTGGGCCGTTCTTCGACTCCCATCAGGCCAGTCCGGCCGAGAACCGCTGGGTCAAGGCGCTCGCCAAGGAGAACCAGATCGCGGACATCGACACCGAAACCGGTGAACCGCTGATGCGCGAAGGCACGGCCGCCGACCGCTTCCCCAATCCCTATCCGAACGCCACCGCCGCGGCGGCGGCCAACGGCGGAGCGGCTCCGCCCGACCTGTCGGTGATGGCCAAGGCCCGCTCCGGCGGTGCTGACTACATCTATTCCCTGCTGACCGGCTATGCCGCCGTGCCGCAGGGCCTGCAGATCCGGCCGGGCCAGTACTACAACGAATATATGGCCGGCGACCTGACGCCGTTCATGCCCGAGGGGGCCCATGTGCCGGCCGGCGGCTTCATCGCCATGCCGAACCCGCTGACGGCCGGTCAGGTCACCTATGACGACGACACCGTCGCCTCGGTCGACCAGATGGCCAAGGACGTCTCCGCCTACATCGCCTGGGCCTCTGACCCCCGTCAGGTCCAGCGCAAGCAGACCGGCCTCGGCGTGCTGATCTTCCTCTTCATCTTCGCGGGGATCACCTATCTGAGCTACCGCCGGATCTGGAAGGGCGTGGCCCACTAGGCCTTCCGCTCCGGACCCGAGTGAATGACCCGTCGGTGCCTCAGCGCCGGCGGGTTTTTCGTGCGCGGGCGCCGCATCGACACCCGGCGGCAGGCGCCCTAACGTCCCGGCCTCTGATTTCGGTTGAGGGTGTTTCTGTCCATGCGTCTGTTCCCGACCGCCGCCGTGCTTGCCGCCGGCGCCCTGATTTCCGGCTGCGCCGCCATGGGTATGGGAGGCGACGCTGCCCCGGCCGCGCCGCCCGCGACCTTTGACGCCGCCCGCCTGTCCGAGCACGTGCGGGTGCTGGCCGACGACAGCTTCCAGGGACGCGGCATCGCCACCCCGGCCGAAGACATGACCGTTCGCTATCTCAGCGAGCAGTATGCGGCCGCAGGCTTCCAGCCGGGCGGCGCGAACGGCGCCTGGACCCAGGACGTGACGCTGAACCGCTTCACGGCCTCCAATTTCCGGGGGATGCAGTTTGAAGTCGGCGGCGAGGCCATCCCGCTGGCCCAGGGCCAGCAGATCACCGTCTCCACCCGACTGCCGGGCGCGCACGTCATGCTGAGCGACACGCCACTGGTCTTCGTCGGCTACGGCATTGATGCGCCCGAGCGGAACTGGGACGACTTCAAGGACGTCGACGTCCGCGGCAAGATCATTGTCGTGCTGGTCAATGACCCCGACTTCGAACAGCCCGAGCTCAACACCTTCAACGGCCGGGCCATGACCTACTACGGTCGCTGGACGTACAAGTATGAGGAGGCGGCCCGCCAGGGCGCCGCCGGGGTCATCGTCGTACACGAGACCGCGCCGGCCTCGTACGGCTGGGCGACGGTGCAGAACAGCTGGTCGACGCCCCAGTTCGACATCGTCCGCGCCAATGCCGCCGCCGAGCGGGTGGCGATGGAGGCCTGGGTCCAGCGCGATGTCGCCGTGGATCTGTTCCGCCGTTCGGGTCTCGATTTCGACGCCCTGAAGGTCGCCGCGCGCAGCCGGGAATTCCGCCCCGTCACCCTGACCGGCGCGACCTTCAGCACCATGTTCGACGTCACCACCAGCCAGGTCACGACCCGCAACGTCCTGGCACGCCTGCCGGGCACGACCCATCCGGACGAAACCATCCTCTACACGGGGCACTGGGATCACATCGGCGTGGGCGAGCCCGACGCCAACGGCGACGCCATTTTCAACGGCGCGGTCGACAATGCGACGGGCACCGCCGGTCTGCTGGAGCTCGCCCGCATCTGGGGCGCCGGACCGCGACCCGAGCGGTCGATCGTGATGATCAGCTTCACGGCGGAAGAGAGCGGCCTGCTGGGGTCGGAATTCTACGCCGCCAATCCGGTCTATCCCCTGGCCACGACGGTCGCGGGCTTCAACATCGACGCCATGAACGTCTATGGCCGCGTGGCCGACGTCGACATCATCGGCTCGGGCCAGTCGAACCTTGACGCCCTCGTCACCGCCGAGGCGACGGCCCAGGGCCGGACCGCCAAGCCGGACAGCAACCCGGCCTCGGGCAGCTATTTCCGCTCGGACCACTTCCCGCTCGCCAAGCGCGGCGTGCCGATGGCCTATGTCGACGGCGGCGGCGCCTTCCGCGACGAACCGATCGCCGCGCGCGACGCGGCCCGTTCTGAATATGGCGCCCGGCGCTATCACCAGGCCGACGATGAGTGGTCACCGACCTGGGACCTGAGCGGCCAGGTCGAGGACCTGCAGCTGATCTTCAACATCGGCCGCGACCTCGCCAACAGCCGCGACTGGCCGGAATGGATGCCGGGTTCGGAGTTCGGCCCGGCACGCGCCCCGAGTGCGAGCCAGCGGCGGTAGAAGGGATTCCTTCTCCCATTGGGAGAAGGTGGCCCGTAGGGCCGGATGAGGGTCGGGTGGTTGGAGCGGCGAAGCCGCCCCCGGACGGTCGACCCTCACCCTTTCGCGCAAGGACGCCGGCTTCGCCGCCGTGCGCTCAAGCCCTCTCCCAATGGGAGAGGGATGCCCGCTCACATGACCAAAACTTAACGGACGCCGTCGGGGCGGCTGCCTAGAGTGCGCGCCATCAATCCGGGGATGGAGCCTTCCGAATGTTTCGCAAGATGATGGGCGGCGTCGCCGTCGCCGCCGTGCTGCTGTCTGCCGGCATGGCTTCGGCGCAGGACTTCTCCGCCGCGCGGATCAGCGACAACATCCGCACCATCAGCGCCGATGAATACCAGGGCCGCTATCCCGGCACCGAGGGCGAGCGGATGGTGCTGGCCTGGCTGCAGGCCCAGTACGAGGCCATGGGGCTTGAGCCCGGCGGGCCGAACGGCCAGTGGCTGCAGCCCGTGTCGCTGAAGCGCTATTCGCCGGTCGCGGGTGCCACCGCCGCCTGGACCGGGCCGGACGGGACGTCACATCCCCTGACCGTGGGCACCGACATCACCGTGCGCGCCGTCACCAACGACGGCCGGGCCTCCATCCAGAATGCGCCCCTGGTCTTCGCCGGCCACGGGATCTACGCCCCCGAGCGGAACTGGAACGACTACGGCGACCTCGATGTGCGCGGCAAGGTCGTGATCCTGGTCGGCGGCGAGCCGGAGGGCGAGCTGTTCAACGGGCAGTACGCGACCAATTATCAGTCGGGCGCCTACAAGGCGGATGAGGCCTTCCGGCGCGGTGCCGTGGGCGTCATCACCCTCGTCATGACCGACGCGGCCTCGCCCATGTGGCAGGGCGCGCTGCGCGGCAACGGCCGCACCCGCACCCTGACGCCCGGCGCGGCCGACCTGGAGTTCTCGGGCGCGATCAACCACGACGTGGCGGCGCTCTGGGCGGCAGCGGCGGGTCTCGACATCACCCGACTGCCCACCGTCGGCGACGGCACGTTCAAGGCCGTGGCGCTGACCGGCGTCACCCTGTCGGTGGAGGCGTCGGAGACCATCGAGACCCTGGTCACCCACAACCTGCTGGCCCGTATTCCCGGGACGGAGCATCCGGACGAGACCATCGTCTATTCGGCCCACTGGGACCATGTCGGCGGCGTCGATCAGCACCCGACCGTGACCGGCGACCAGATCTGGAACGGGGCCTGGGACAACGCCTCGGGCACCATCGGCGTGGTCGAAATGGCGCGCCAGCTCAGCGCCGCGCCGCGCCCGAAACGCTCCATCGTCTTCGCCCATATGGCGGCCGAGGAGATGGGCCTGCTGGGGGCCTATGGCTATACGGCCGACCCGGTCTGGCCGCTCGAGACGACGGTGGCGGACATCAATATCGACATGCTGCCGCTGTCGGGCTCGACCCGCGATATTCCGATCTTCGGCAAGGGCCAGAACGATCTCGAGGACCGGCTGCAGGCGCTGGCCGAGCCGCTGGGCCGCTACGTGTCGGACGACGGCATGCCGGAGCAGGGCTTCTATTACCGCTCCGACCACTTCCCCTTCGCCCGCATGGGCGTGCCGGCGATCATGCCCTGGCACGGCTGGGACTGGGTCGAGGGCGGGCGTGAAGCCGGCGAGGCCGCCTGGCGCGCCAGGTTCGCGGCCGACTATCACAAGCCGTCGGACGAATGGTCAGAGGATCTGGACTTCACCTCGGCGGTCGAGAACCTGACCCTGCTGTATCATCTGGGTCTGGACCTCGCGAACAGCAGCGACTGGCCGGGCTGGAAGCCGACCTCGGAGTTCGCCGTGGTCCGCGCCCGGTCGGACTCCGCACGGCAGTGAGCGCCACGATCCGGCCCCTGACCGGCGACGGCTCTCCGCCGGTCGAGGGGTCGTATCCGCAGGCGGTGGAGGTCACGGCGCCGGCGCGGTGGCTGTATCTGTCGGGCCAGATCCCGGTCGCGCCCGACGGCTCGCTGGCCGCGGATTTCACCGGTCAGTGCGATCAGGTCTGGTCGAACATCGAGACCCAGCTGGCCGCGGCGGGCATGACGCTCGACAACCTCGTCAAGGTCACGACCTTCCTGTCGGATCGGGCCTATGCGCTGGAGAACCGCGAGGTCCGCATCCGCCGGCTGGCCGGGCGTCAGCCGGCGCTGACGGTGATCGTCACCGGTATCTTCGACGAGGCCTGGCTGGTCGAGATCGAGGCGGTGGCGGCGGCCTGAGATGACCGCGATTTAAGCTGACAAGCTTCGCCGCACGGCATCATCTCCCCGTGTCAGGGAGGACACCGTCATGAGCATCGACCCCGCGGCCGAGACCGCGCGCTGGCTGGCGACCATTTCGCCGGAGGATCTGGAGCGGGCCGTCGCCTATACGCGCGGCAGCCACTGGCTGCTGCTGTGGGGCGCGATCGTCTCGATCGTCGTGGCCTGGCTCATCATTAGAACCGGCATTCTCAGCGGCATCCGCGACCGGATGGAGCGGCGGCGCAAGCGGCCGAAGCTGGTCTCGCTGGTCGTCGGCGTCGTCTATCTGCTGATGAGTTCGGTCCTGACCCTGCCCTGGGCCATCTATCAGAGCTGGTGGCGCGAGACGCAGTATGGGCTGACGGAGCAACCGCTGGCCGGCTGGCTGGGCGAGGCGGCCCTGAGCACGGGGATCTCGACCGTCTTCATGGGCGTGCTGATTGTGGCCCTGTACTTCATCATCCGGCACGCCAGGCGGCTGTGGTGGGCGTGGGGCGCGGGCCTGACCGCGGTCGCCATCGTCTTCCTGCTGCTCGTTCTGCCGATCTTTATCGAACCGCTGTTCAACACCTACACGCCCGCGCCCGACGGGCCGATGCGGGATTCGGTGGTCGAACTGGCCCACCGCACGGGGACGCCGGACGACAAGATCTACATCTATGACGGCTCGAAGCAGTCGGACCGGTACACGGCCAATGTCTCGGGTCTGTTCGGCTCGGCGCGGGTGGCGATGAGCGATGTGATGTTCGCCAAGGGTGCCGATCTGGCCGAGGTGCGTGGCGTGGTCGGCCATGAGATGGGCCACTACGTCCACATGCATTCGCTGTGGTTGGCGGGGATCGCGGTCCTGCTGGCGGCGATCGGCTTCTGGCTGGTCGACCGGCTGTTCCCGCTGGCGAAGCGGCTGCTGGGCGCGAACCGGGTCGGCGACATCTCGGACCCGGCCGGCCTGCCTGTTCTGGCCGCCATCGGGGCGGTGATCGGCCTGCTGTCCACGCCGGTCCAGTCAACGACCATCCGGCTGATCGAGATCGACGCCGACCGGTTCTCGCTGGTCCACGCCAATGAGCCGGACGGGCTGTCCAAGGCCCTGATCAAGACGGCGGAATATCGGGCGCCCTCACCGTCGGCGATCGAGGAGTTCATCTTCTACGACCACCCCTCGGTCGAGAACCGCATCCGCATGGCCATGGAGTGGAAGGCGACGCATCCGGCGAATGCCCCGGCCGCCGTGGCGGCTACGCCGACGCCGTGAGACCGGGACGCTCGTTGTCCCAGATCATGTGCAGGATGGACCAGAGGCCGTCCGGGCCCCGGCAAAGCTGGATCGAATTGATCCCGCGGCGCTCGGGCCCGGCGTCCTCCGGGGCGGTGCGGGCTTCGTAGATCGACCAGACGTGCGCCATGTTGCCGAACTCGGTGATCCGGCGGCTGATCTCGACCTCGTAGAAGCCGTTCTCCGCAAAGAAGGGCGTGACGTTGGCCTGGTATTCCTCGCGGCCCATGACGATCATGGTCGGGCGGCCGTCAGCGTCGAGGCCGGTGCGGGCCTGACGGCTGTCGGGGTGGAAGATCTCGCGCTGGGTGGCCCAGTCGCGCGGGCCGGCGGGGCCGGAGATGCAGGCGTACATGGCGTCGACGACGGCGCCGATGTCGCTGCGGTCGACCATCAGCCGCGCTTCCTGACGAAGACGGTTCCGGCGGAATAGCCGGCCCCGAAGCTGCAGATCAGGCCGGTGTCGCCGGGGGCCATGTCCTGCTGGCGCAGGTGGAAGGCGATGATCGACCCGGCCGAGGAGGTGTTGGCGTATTCGTCGAGGATGATGACGTTCTCTTCCGGCGTCGGATCGCGGCCCAGCACCTTGCGGCCGATGAACTGGTTCATGTTGATATTGGCCTGGTGCAGCCACATCCGCTTGAGGGTCGCGGGGTCGATGCCGAGGTCCCGGGCGTGGTCGACGATCATGTCGGAGACCATGGGCACCACGTCCTTGAAGACCTTGCGGCCCTGCTGGACGAACATCTTGTCGGGTGCGCCGATGCCCTCGGGGGCGGCGTTGTTCAGGAAGCCGAAATTGTTGCGGATGTTGTTCGAATAGACGGTCTTCAGCCGCGTGCCGAGGACGTCCCAGCCGCCGGGTCCCGCCTGGTCCGAGGCCTCGACGATGACGGCGGTGGCGACATCACCGAAGATGAAGTGGCTGTCGCGATCCTTGAAATTCAGGTGGGCCGAGCAGACTTCGGGGTTGACCATCAGCACGGCCTTGACCGAGCCCGAGGCGATGAAGTCGGCGGCGGTCTTGATGCCGAAGGTGGCGGAGGAGCAGGCGACATTCATGTCGAAGGCGAAGCCGTCGATGCCGAGGGCCTGCTGAACCTCGATCGACAGGGCCGGATAGGGGCGCGGCATGTTGGAGGCGGCGCAGAGGACGGCCCCGATCTCGCTGACCGGTTTGCCCCAGGCGGCGATCGCCTGGCGTGCGGCGGCGACGGCCATTTCGGCCATGATCGACAGGTCTTCGTCGGCGCGTTCGGGGATGTTCGGGGCCATGCGGGCGGGGTCGAGGACGCCCGCCTTGTCGAGCACGAAGCGCGACTTGATGCCGGAGGCCTTTTCGATGAACTCGACCGAGGAGGGGGTCAGGGCCGCGACATCACCCTCGGCGATCTCGGCGGCGTGGTCGGCGTTGAACCGCTCGGCCCAGGCATTGTACGCCTCGACAAGCTCGGCGTTGGAGATCGACTGGTCCGGTGTGAACAGGCCGGTGGCGGCGATGACGGCATGAGACATGAAACTTGGGGCCCTAACGCTCGCGGCGCGGCCGCTCGCTGCTTGAGGGCAGGGGCCGCGTTCTGTTTCTGGACGGACTAGATAGGCCTGTCTCCGGGCGGCGTCGAGGCCGCCTCGTGACGGGCCAGCAGGCGGTGGGCGGCGTCGAGGTGCAGGCGCTCGACCATGCGGTAGCCGACCCGGATCGCGCCCTTGCCCTCGGCGTCGGCGGAGGCGAAGGCGTCAACGACCTCGCGGGCCCGCACGACCTCTTCCGGCGAGGGCGAGAAGGCGGCGTTGGCGGCGTCGATCTGGGCCGGGTGGATCAGGCTCTTTCCGTCGAAGCCGAAGGCGCGGCCCTGCCGGCATTCGGTGCGCAGCCGGTCGGCGTCGTCGGTGGCGTTGACCACGCCGTCGATGGCCAGCAGGCCGTGGCCGCGGGCGGCGGCGACGACGGCGGCCAGCCAGGGCTTGAGCGGCTCGCGCTCGGGTCCGAGGACGAGGTTCATCCGCTCGCCGAAATCGTTGATGCCGAGCATCAGGGCGGCCAGAGGCGCGCCGGCGCCGGCGATGGCGTCGAGCCGCAGGACCGAGAGGGGGGTCTCGATCATGATCCAGAGGGCGACGCCGGCGGGCAGGCGGGCGGCGACCTCGCGCACAGCCTCGGCGCTCTCGATCTTGGGGGCGACCACGAAATCGGGCTTCAGGCCGGAAAGGGCGGCGAGGTCGTCAGCGCCCCAAGGGGTGTCGAGCCCGTTGATCCGGACCCCGACCCGGGCGGCGAAACCGCCGGCGGTGAGGGCCGCGACGGCCGCCTGACGGGCCTCGGCCTTGGCATCGGGCGCGACGGCGTCCTCGAGGTCGAGGATCACGGCGTCGGCGTTCAGCCCGCGCGCCTTCTCGATCGCTCTTGCGTTGCTGGCGGGCAGATAGAGGACGGACCGGGTGAGATGCATCAGACCTTGCCCGTCACCGGAATCAGCGCCCCGGTGATGGCGCGGCTGTCCGGGGAGGCCAGGAACAGCATGACGCGGGCGAGGTCAGCGGGGGCGACCCATTTCGCCGGGTCGGCGTCGGGCATGTCCTTGCGGTTCTGGGCGGTGTCGAGGATCGAGGGCAGGACGGCGTTGACGGTCACCGAGGTGTCTTTCAGCTCTTCGGCCAGGCTTTCGGTCAGGCGATGGACGCCGGCCTTGGAGGCGGCATAGGCGCCCATGCCGGCGGCGCTCTTCAGCGCCGCATTGGCCCCGACGTTGATGATCCGGCCCTCGGGCGAGGCCTTGAGGTGGGGCAGGGCGGCGCGGCCGGCGTTCAGGGCGGTGGTCAGGTTGAGGGCGAACATCCTCGCCCAGGCGGGGTCTGCGTCATCGGTGGTCTGCCAGACGAAGCCGCCGGCGATGTTGAGCAGGGCGTCGAGCCGGCCGAAATGCGCGACCACGGCGTCGATCGCTGCCTCCGCCGAGGCCACATCGGTCAGGTCGACGCCGCCGAGTTCGAGCACCCCCGCGGGGGCGGACTGGCCCGAGGCATGGTCGATGACCGCGACCTTCAGCCCGTCGGCCAGGGCGGCCTCGACCACGGCGCGCCCGAGCACGCCGTGGCCGCCCGTGATTGCGATCACTCGTTCCGACATGATGGTCTCCTGTTCGGCGGACGGCTTAGCAGACGCGGCTCAGGCCGCGAACACCCGGCCAAGCAGTTGCTCCAGCGCAGCGGCGTCCACGTCATCGAAGGCCGCTGTCTCGGTCGCATCCACGTCGAATACGGCGATCAGCGCGCCCGAACCGTCGAACACCGGCACCACGATCTCGCTGGCCGAGCGGCTGTCGCAGGCGATGTGGCCGGGGAAGGCGTGGACGTCGGCGACGATCTGCGTCGCGCGGTCCCGCGCCGCCGTTCCGCAGACGCCGCGGCCGAAGGCGATTCTCAGACAGCCCAGCGTGCCCTGGTAGGGGCCGACCACCAGTTCGTCGGCCTTGTCCGGATCGACGACATAGAAGCCGGTCCAGAAGAAGACGGGAAAGGCGTCGGCCAGCATGGAGGCGACGGTGGCCATGCGCGCGGTGCGGTTGGGTTCCCCGTCCAGGACGGCCAGAATCTCGGCCTCGACCTCGGCATAGCGGGCGGCCTTGTCGGCGGGTCGATCGTCGCGGGCGGCATAAGCCATCAGGGTGCTCCAAGGGTCCGGATGACCCATATAGGAAGCCTTCCGCCTGCTGGCGAGCGGCGCATTTCGCCTGACAGGCGAGTACGCAAGCTGCTGATTCCCGTGGAAAACTAACGGCGGGTCACAAAAAGGCCGCTATGCGGCAACGCTTTATCGCAAACCGGCGTTTACCTTGACAGATGGTTAACGGAGCCGGACTGTCCCGCTTGCGCGAAGTAGGCGCAATGGGCAGGGGGCTGCCCGCTTTAGTCGTGCGAGGGGGAGTATGAGCGAGGGTCGATCCAACCAGGAAGGCGGCTCCCGCTTCGGTCGGGGCCGCGGTCCCGTCGCCATCGCCGCGGTCGCCGGCGTTCTCGCGCTGACCGCGGTCGGCATGGTCTCGTGCGGCAACAGCGGCGGCAACGGCGTGCAATTCTGGCAGCGCAACGACGCGGCCTCCAACGCCTGCCCGCGTCCCGCGTCCCTCACAGGGTCCGAGTTCAACGCCCAGGAAACCGGTCTGCGGGCGCTGCGCCGCGCGGCGTTCCGCGGTGACTTCTTCGCCCAGCTGGAGCTGGGCGGGCGCTATGCGGCGATCCGGGCGACCGACAAGAACATCGAGGACCCCATCGAAAGCGCCACCTGGTACGCCATGGCGCTGGCCAACAACGAGGGTTACGCCCCGATCAACCGCGTCGACCGCGGCGGATTCGGCGGCTGGCGACCCCTGTCGAAATACGATGACTGCCGCGCATGGGAACGGCACACGGCCTACCAGAAGCTGGACCGCCAGCTGAGCCAGATGACCCGCGAAGAGCAGGAAGCGGTCCGTGACCGCGTCATCTATGTGCTCTCGACCCAGGACGCCTACGGCTACCGCACCCTGGCGCGGCTTCATGACGGCCTCTACGGCCCGTTCGGCGAGCCCGAGGACAACCGCGAGGCCCGCGAGGCCTGGGGCCGCAACCCCGGCGGCAACAGCCGCGACCGCAGCCGACGCGGCTACTACTCCGCGACCAACCTGTTCCAGCGGAACGACGTCGACGCCTATCTGTACAACTACCTCGCGGTGCAGACAGGGGATGTCGGTGCCTATGTCCTGCTGAGGGATTTCGAACGCTCTGCCCCGAGCCGCGACACCTATCAGCGGTTCGTCGAGACCAAGGCACGGCAGTGGACGCCGCCCTTTGAATTCTACCCCAACACCGCACCCCAGTCGGGCGTGCCCTTCTCGGACGAAAGCCGTCCGCGCGGCGACGCCTATGAATATGCGCTGGGCCGGATGGGGACCGAGCTGCCGTTCCTGCACGTCGGCCGGGCCCTGCGGTACCTCGGCGTCAGCGATACGGTCGCCCTGCGGCCCGAGGACCTGTCGAAACGTCAGGTCGAGACGCTGGAGGCCATGCTGGGCCATCCGATGGAGGGCCGGCTGTCCTGGCTGGAGCGCGTCCGCGCCATTCAGCTGGCCGCCATCAACGGCTCGTCGGAAGCCCAGCTGGTGCTGGCGGTGATGTACGCCGAGGGCGTCGGCCTGCCCGCCGACTACGCCCGCGCCTTCAAATGGTTCGAGGAGGCCGCGCGTCAGGGCAGCCCCGAGGCCAAATTCGCCATGTCGAGCTATTTCGCGCTCGGCGTCGCAGGGGTGGCGGATCAGGACAAGGCCCAGGCCGTGGCCCTTCGAATCGACTCCGCCCTGTCCGGCTTCGGCCCCTCGGCCGGCCGCCTGCAGGCGGTGCTGGCCCAGGTCTCCCGTTCGCAGCAGCGCCGCTAAGGAGGGCGGAAGCATGATCAACCACCGCACCTCGAACCGGACCATCCTCAGCCTGATCGGCGGAGCCGCCGCGATCGCTGTGGCCGTCACCGCCTTCGCCATGGGCGACGGACCGGCCCACGCCCAGGTGGCCGCCAAGGTCGAAAGCCAGACCCGCCCGAATTTCGGCGTGCTGCTGGATCCGCCGACGCGCGGCTCGCGCAGCCGGCGTTCGCAACACCGCCGCTACGACTATGGCCAGCACCGCCCGGACTGGCGGCCGGCCCCCCTGCGCCCCGGCGGCGAGGAGATCGTCCTGATCGACTGCGGCGGCAACCCCGGGACCGGGGCCGTCGAGGACGCCGTGCGCCGGGTCCGTCCCGGCGGCACCCTGGTGATCCGCGCCCGCGGCGGTGCCTGTGTCGGCTGGCTGAACATCGACAAGCCGCTGACCATCATCGGCGAGGGCGGGTTCGATCCGCGTGACTGGGGCAGCAATCCCGAGCCGACCCTGATGGCCCCCGACGGCCTGCCCTGTATGACGGTGTCGCAGGGCGTGCGGGTGGAAATCCGCGACATGATCTTCGCCTCGCCGCGCGCCGGCGACGCCGCCTGCATCGTCAGCTACGGCGCCGAGATCGTCATGAACCGGGTCGCCTTCCGCCACGGCGGCGACGAAGCGGCCATCTATGCCGACGGCGGCCTGATCGACATCCGCAACGCCATCATCGACGCCCAGACCATCGCGCCGGCGATCGTCGCCGACGGCGCGGTGCTGACCGCGCACGAGCTGGCGGTCACGGGCGCCCAGTCGGGCCTGGAGCTGGTCCCCGGGGCCGGCCAGACCTCGCGCCTCTCGGCCGTCACCCTGAAGGGCACGGGCGCGCCCAACGCCTTCGGACCGCGGTCTATCGGCATCGTCATCCGGTCGGGCCGCGACTATGGCCGGGTCGAGATCGAGAACACCGCTGTCCTGGGTTATGTCGAGGGTGTGGCCATTGAAGGGGCCTCGGTCGCCATCACCAACAGCCGCATCGGCCGGTCCGACAAGGGCGTGGTCCTCTATAACGGCGAACTGAACCTCTCCAACAGCCGCATCCGGGCCTCGACCGTCGGTGTCGCCGCGGCCTCGGGTCATGCCGTGGTGACGGACAATGTCTTCGCGGGCGTCCGCGAGGTCATCTATGCCGAGAACCGCGCCACCGTCGAAGCGGAGGGCAACCGCGTCTGGTCGCAGTTCCTGTGCCGCGCCCAGTTCCGCGACCGCTATCGCGGCCGCTACGAGCCGTACTGGCGGGGCGGCGACGGCTGGGAATGCATGTACGGCGCCTATCCGCAGAACTGGTGGGAAGACGAGGACGGCATGCTGGGCCTGCCCTACCAGGACGACGGCTATCAGCTGGAAGGCTATCGCGAATACCAGAGCGGTATCGGCTACTACACCCGCGAGGGCCGCTACATCCGCGACGAGCGCCACCGTGGTGACGACCGCTGGCGCGGGGGCGGCGGTTTCTTCAACCGCTGACGTCCGGGATCGAAACGGAGACGGCCCCGCGCACCGCGTCGGGGCCGTTTTCATGGGGTGGTAGGCGCGGAGGGACTCGAACCCCCAACCAGACCGTTATGAGCGGTCGGCTCTAACCATTGAGCTACGCGCCCTCCGGGCCGCGCCAACCGCCTAGCAGGACGGCCCGCGCATTGCCAAGCGCCATGCTCGCGACGCCAGCCTGTCGCCGATTTCACACCGATGAATGGAACCTGCCACGTCCACTCGCGCGTTCATTCAGGTGCAAACCGCCAAGGTTCGGTCACGGCCACCCGACATGATCGGCACCGATGGATCGTCCCTGTTCACTGGAGACTACAGACATGACCCGCAACACCCGCGCCCTGATGCTGGGCGGCGCCCTGATGGCCGCCGTCGCGATGAGCGCTCCGGCCGCCATGGCCCAGTCGCAGCCCGAGGGCGGCGCGCCGATGATGGTCCACGCCATGGCCAGCCAGCCCGCCCTGAACCTGTCGGCCTATGGCGAGGTCAAGGTCGCGCCGGACATGGCCACCATCAGCTTCGGCGTGGTCACCGAGGCGACCACCGCCGCCGAGGCGATGCAGATGAACGCCACGCGGATGAACCAGGTCATGGCCGCCCTGCGCCGCGCCGGCATCGAGGCGCGCGACGTCCAGACCTCGGGCCTGAACCTGTCGGCCCAGTATGACTACGTCCAGAACGAGCCGCCGCGGCTGCGTGGCTATCAGGCCTCGAACCAGGTGACGGTGATCATCAATGATCTGACGAAGGTCGGGACGACGGCCGACGCCGTGGTCGCGGCGGGCGTCAACCAGATCAACGGCATCGGTTTCGGGCTGAAAGACCCGTCGGCCGCCGAGAACCAGGCCCGCCAGATCGCCGTGCGCAATCTGCAGGCCAAGGCTTCGCTCTACGCCCAGGCGCTGGGCGTGCAACTGGGCGGCATCCGCTCGCTGACGGAAGGCGGCGGCTATTCGCCCCAGCCGCCGGTGATGTACGCCCGGGCCGAGATGGCCATGGATTCGGGCGGCTCGACGCCGGTCGCGGCCGGCCAGCTGACCGTGCGGATCGACATCACGGGCGTGTACGATCTGAACCGCTAACGGTGACGCGGGTGGTTGGTGGTTGGTGGCTGGTGGTTGACGCAACGGCGTTTGCCGCCTGATCCCAATCACCAATCACCAATCACCAGTCACCAATCACCGCTCAATCGCTCCCGCGGGCCAGCATCAGGCCGAGCGCCAGGTTCAGCACATTGGCGACCAGGGCGATGGCCAGGCGGGTGACGGAATCCAGCTCCATCCAGAACAGCGGCCCACTCCAGGGCAGGCCGGTGATGGAGAGCGGCAGGAAGGTCACGTCGTTCGGCTCCAGGCCGAGCGCCGTCAGCCCGATCGGAAAGGCCAGCATGGTCGCGACGACGGAGGCGAGCACGAAGGCCCCGTACAGGGGCCAGCGGACGGCGCGAATGGTGCGTTCCATGATCATCCTCCGAAGGCGGAGGGGAGGCCGGAACCCGGCCGCCGTCAAGCAGTCACTCTATCTCGAAGACGACCGTTACGCGGGCCGTGGCGCTGACAGGCTTGGGTGCCACGGCGATGCTCACAGCGGCGGACTGGATTCGGCTCCCGGTCACCACGACCTCGTCCAGGTCGCTCGACCCGGCCGGCAACTGGGCCAGAACATCGACCACGCGAGCCGAGGGGTCCTGAATCCGCAGGATGCGCACGATCCGCCGCCCTGAGGCCGTGGCCAGCATCTGCGCCTGCCGTTCGGCGTCGGCGAAGGCGGCGCGGTTGGCCGCATCCTGCAAAGCCCGCATATCTATCAGAGCGTAGTCGTCCAGCCGGGCCCGCACTGCCCCCAATTCAGAAGCCAGTGAGATGGCGTCGCCCGCCCGTTCAGCTGGCGACCCTGTGAAGGTCAGGGCGGAGCCAACGGAATAGCCGATGATCGGGCAGTCGGCGGTGTCGCGGTCGTATTCGCTGACCCCGCAGGTCGGTTCGTGATTGGGCTCGATGGCGATATCGCCCGTCGTGACCTGCGCGTCGGTAAGGCCCTGTAGCCGGGGCAAGGTGTCGATCATCCGGCCCTGGGCCGTTGCGAGGGCGCGCAAGGCGTCCACCTGAGTAGGGCCGCGGCCTTCCACGCTGATGTTCACCGTGAACTGGTCGGGTTGGACCTCGACCTCGCCGTTTCCGGTCACCACGATTGTCGGGCGATTGGCGAAACTGTCCTGGGCCGCCGCGGGCACGGCGAGTGCGGTCGCGGCGACGGCGATGCATGCGAGCGTCTTCATGGCGTTCTCCCCTTGGTTGAACCAAGAGAAGGTGTCAGCCCCGAAGCGTCAAGCCGCGCGCTTGATCTCGTTGTGGTCGTCGAGCAGCACCACGGTCGGCGACCACTGGCGGGCTTCTTCTTCCGGCATCTGGCCGTAGGTCACGACGATGACCTTGTCGTTCTTCTGGACCAGACGGGCGGCGGCGCCGTTGACGCCGATGACCTTCGAGCCGCGTGGGGCCTCGATGGCATAGGTGGTGAAGCGCGCACCGTTGGTGATGTTCAGCACATCGACCTGTTCGTGCGGAAAGATGCCCGCAGCGTCGAGCAGGTCGGCGTCGATGGCGATCGAGCCTTCATAGTCGAGGTCGGCCTGGGTCACCGTCGCGCGGTGCAGTTTGGCCTTCATCAGGGTGACCAGCATGGGGAGTGCGGTCCGGTTGTGACGCGGGGCGTTCGGCCCCCGCTCGCAGACCGCTCATATAGGGGCTTCAGGACCTGCCATCAATCGTTGCCGTTGCAATGCAACATCGGATGTTGCGACGCGGCTCGCGCGTTACGTGACGTTCATTTGACGGCACCGCCCGCCGCCCTATGGTCCAGAAGTGGCCATGACCCGGCCCGTGCTCCGGACGACTCCCCTCGCCATGAAGCAGTTTTTCCTGACCATGCTCGGCGTTTTCGCCGGTCTGTTCGCCTTCTTCCTGATCAGCATCGTAATCCTGTTCGGATTCATCGGCGCGGCTATCAGCTCGGCCTCGTCGTCGGAGCCGGCACCGCACAACACGGTGCTGGAACTGGACCTGCGCGAAGGCGTCACCGACCAGGCCCCGAGCAATCCGTTCGCCATCTTCGGCGGTTCGGGTCTGTCCACGCTGCAGATCGTCGACACCCTGTCCCAGGCCGGGGAGGACGACCGGGTCAAGGTTCTGCTGGTCCGCCTGCCGGAGGCCGGCATCACGCCCGCCGCGGCCGACGAGATCCGCCAGGCGATTCGCCGCTTCCGCGCCTCGGGCAAGCCCGTCATCGCACACAGCCAGGGCTTCCAGCCGGTCGGCGCGACGGTCTCCAGCTATATGATCGGCGCCTCGGCGTCCGAGCTGTGGATGCAGAACACCGCGGCCTTCCAGCTGTCGGGCTTCTCGGCCGACAGCGTCTTCCTGGGGCGCGCCTTCGACAAATACGGCGTCAACGCCGAGTTCGAGCAGCGCTACGAGTACAAGAACGCCGTCAACGAATACACCGAGAGCGACTACACCCCGGCGCACCGCGAGGCGATGACGGCGTGGATGACCTCGATCTACACCTCGGCCCTGGCCAATGCGGCGCAGGACCGGCGGACCACGCCGGCGGCCCTGCGGGCCAGCATTGAGGCCGGTCCGCATTCGTCGGCCCAGGCGCTGCAGCGGCGTCTGATCGACAAGATCGGCCAGGTCGAGGAGGCCGAGGCCGAGGCGAAGCGTCGCGCCGGCCGCAACGCCGGGATCATGGAGTTCGCCGACTATTCCGCGTCGCAGGGCGCGCGCAACGGCTCGGGCCGCAGCGCCATCGCCATCGTCGGCGGCGAAGGCGCGATCATGACGGGCACGGGCGGCAGCGCCGATCCGTTCGGCGGCGGCTCCTCGATCATGTCGGACGACCTCGCCGAGGCCCTGTACGACGCCATCGAGGACGACGCGGTCAAGGCCATCGTCTTCCGCGTCTCGTCGCCGGGCGGCTCGCCCGAGGCCTCGGAACAGATCCTGGCGGCGGTGCGCGCGGCCCGGGCGGCGGGCAAGCCGGTGGTGGTGTCGATGGGCGACTATGCCGCCTCGGGCGGCTACTGGATCAGCTCGGAAGCCAACTGGATCGTGGCCCAGCCCTCGACCCTGACCGGCTCGATCGGCGTCTATGGCGGCAAGTTCGTGCTGGCGAATGCGCTCGGCCGGTTCGGCGTCGACATGCGCAACCTGTCGGTCGGCGGCGACTATGCCGAGGCCTTCTCGCCGGCGCAGGAATTCAGCCCGGCGCAGCGCGCTGCCTTCGCGGCCCAGATCGACCGCACCTATGAAGAGTTCATCGCCCGCGTCGCGGCCGGCCGTCGCCTGCCGCCCGCCCGGGTGCGCGAGATCGCCCGCGGCCGCGTCTGGACCGGTGCCCAGGCCAAACAGATCGGCCTGGTCGACCAGCTGGGCGGACTGGAAGAAGCGATCGCCAAGGCCCGCGAACTGGCCCGCATCCCGACCGGGGATTCGGTGCGGTTCAAACGCTATCCGGAAGCCCGTTCGCCGTTCGAGGCCCTGTCGCAGGCGTTCGGCGTCTCGGGCGAGGCGGCGCGGGTGCTGGTCGGCATCGGCGGGGTCATGAACGACCCCGTCGCCGAGGCGACCGTTCGCCGCATCCAGACCGACCGGGCCCGTGGCGCGGGCGCTTCCGTGCTCGCCGACCAGCCCTACTGAGACTGAACACTCGCCTGTGAAGGGGCCGGTCATTGACCGTTCACCCGTGTGGACCGACATTGAGAACTCGACGCTGTTCTTCCAGCGTCCCTGAAGGTGATTTGATGACCGAGTCCGACCGTCTGATCTTCGGCCCCGGAAATGGGATGGGCGCCCGCCGTCCGTCGAACGGACTGCTGGCGCCGGTCCTTTGGCTGGGCGGAGTCATCGCGACCGTGGTCGCCATGACGGTGGGCGCGGTGCTGGCGGTTTTCACCGCCGTGGCCGTGGCGGTCATCGCCCTGTTCGCCGCCGTTCTGGTCTTCTTCGCCGGCCTGGCCATGGGCGCGCGCCGCAAGGCCGTCGTCCGCACCCGCCGCGCCGATGACGTCATCGAGGCCCGCAAGGTCGACGGTGCCTGGGTCGCCTACGGCTGGGAGCGGCCGGGCCGGTAAGTCACGCCGTGCTGACCGTGAAGGACCTTCCGTCCCCCAATTTCGACGCCCGCCGCGGGCCGCCGGATATGCTGGTGCTCCACTATACCGGCATGAAGTCGGCCGATGAGGCCGTCGCCCGCCTGTGCGACGCCGAGGCGAAGGTCTCTGCCCATTATGTCGTCGATGAGGACGGCTCGATCCTGCGGCTGGTCGCCGAGGCGCGCCGCGCCTGGCATGCCGGCAAGGGGGCCTGGCAGGGCGAGACCGACTGCAATGCCGCCTCCATCGGCATCGAGATCGTCAATCCGGGCCATGAGTTCGGCTATCGCGACTTCCCCGAGGCCCAGATCGACGCGGTGATCAGCCTGGTCAGCGACATCCGCAGCCGCTGGACCATTCCCGACGCCCGCATCATCGGCCATTCGGACCTGGCACCGGACCGCAAACAGGATCCCGGCGAGCGTTTCCCGTGGAAGCGGCTGGCCTCGGTCGGTCACGGCCTGTGGTTCGAACCGGCCCCCGAGCGGATCGCGGCCCTCGGTGTGCCTCTGGGCGTCGGCGACGAAGGGCTGGGCGTGATCGTCCTGCGCGCCGGCCTGCACCGGCTGGGCTATGCCCTGACGCCCGGCGGGACCTATGACGAGGCGACCCGCCTGACCGTCGAGGCCTTCCAGCGCCACTGGCGGCCGGAACAGGTGGACGGCGTGGCCGATGGCGAGACGCGGGCGACCCTGATGGGGGTGCTCCAGCTGGCGACGGCGGAGAGCGTGACCGGGGTGTTGAACTGAAGCTGGCCAGGAGTGGCGTATGAGGGGATTGGTGATCGTTCTCGGGTTGGTGCTGGCCGGCTGCAGTCCAATCAAGGAAGAGGTCGAGCGGGTTCCGTCGCCTGACGGGGCGGTCGACGCCGTGGTGATCCGGGTCAACGCCGGGGCAACGGTGAGCTTCTACTATGACGTCTACGTCGTGCCTGCGGGATCGAGGGCCGCGGGGCGGGAGGTCGCCGACTTCTATGGTCTCTACAGTACAGATGGATGGGCAGAAGGAGTGCGCCCGGTCTGGGTCGAAGAAGGCGCGCTTCAGTTGGTGTTCGAAAAGGCCCGGCAGGGCAATCTGAGGCAGCGATCAGTCAAGGTTGCCGGGCGGCGTATCCAGTTGGAATGCAACGGGTCGGTCGATTTGCCCGACGCCGACAACAGGTGCACCAAGTCTGCCGATCCTGCTCTGGATAATCCGGTTGTTCGGGGTCGTTCGCTTGACGTGGCGTCGTGAAGCCGACGGCCCCCCGCCCGTGAGATGATGGGGCGGTTTGGAGGTTGGCGTTACAGGCTGGTGCGGTCCTGATACGGACCGAATATACGAAGCACGGTCACGAACTCGCCATCCCTGCTGATCTGATACAGAAGGCTATGGCCCTCAACCGACCGCTTGCGGACACCAATGTGCTCCGACGTCGCCCACCTAAGCGGATGATGCTGGAGATCAAGCAAGGCTCGCAGGATCGCAACGTATCGATTGTGAGCCTTTCGGCCGCTTCCTGGCTGCATCAGCCATGCCCTCGCGCCGTCCAGGTCGCGCCGAGCACGAGCCGTGAACTTCAGCCGGGCTTCGTCCTTCACTCGGGTTCGCGCGCCAAGGCCGCTTCCGCCTCGGCCAACTCGTTCTCCAGCCAACGCAAGGCATCATCGCCAGAAAGCACGCGGCCGTTCGCGATATCGTCATAGGCCTCGTTCAGGCGCGCACGTTCCCACTCAAGGCGCGCTTGGCGGGCGACGGGCGTTTCCGTTTCAAGATCAACTGAGTGGTTCGACGCAGGCTGGGCCATGCCGTCAAACTACCACAACCTCGCATGGCAATCACCTGTGTGGTTGACCCCCGCCGCCATCCGGCCCATCTGTCCGCCCGTCAGACGGCCGGGCGGTCGCGGCGGGGCTTGCTCCGTCGAGGAAAGTCCGGGCTCCACGGTGAAGAGGCGGCGGGTAACTCCCGCCCGGGGCGACCCGAGGGATAGCGCCACAGAAAGCAAACCGCCTGCCCTTCGGGGCAGGGAAGGGTGAAAGGGTGGGGTAAGAGCCCACCGCGTGCCTGGCAACAGGGACGGCATGGCAAGCCCCGCCTGGAGCAAGACCGAATAGGGATGTCGCGCGAGCTTGCTCGCAGGGTTCACCGCCCGAGGCGTCCGGGTAGGTCGCGAGAACCGTCCGGCAACGGGCGGTCCAGAGGAATGATCGTCACCGCTTTCGGGCGGTACAGAACCCGGCTTACAGGCCGTCTGACGTTATTTTGGGCGCTAACGCTCGCGACGCGGTCGCTCGCTGCTTGAGCGCGGGGACGCGCTAGTAGCGCTTGCGGGCCTTGTCGGCGGCGTCGATCAGGCGAAGGCCCGAGATTTCCGCCGCATCCGCCGTCAGGTCCATGGCCGCTTCGGGCGGGTCCTTGACGACCACAGCGCCGTCCACCGCCCGGGGGGACAGGGGCTTGGTCGGGTCCGGGGCGGGTTTGTTCGGCATGGGATGAAAACCCGCGCGTCCAGAGAGGGTTCCGGGAGGCCGTCGGGCGAGGCCGCCGCGCTCCGTTCGCGTTAACCCTTTGGCCCGCAATGCGGCGCAGGATTGGTCCACAGCCTGTTTATACTGTCGATGTTCTGTGTATGTTCGCGTCTTTACAGGCTCGGTCGCCACATTCGAGGTTAACCGGCGTCAACTAATCCCATTGAGACCCATTTGATCCCATGCTATCCCAGACGCTTGGCGCGGGGTTGGTTTGCGCCGCGTGGATGTTCACGGGGATCAGAGGGGCGGATCCAAGGATCCGAGTTTGGGGCAGGGCGTGTTTCTCTCGACCTACGAGAAACAGTTGGACGGCAAGCGGCGCCTGCTGATCCCGCAGGAGTTCCGCACTGCCGACAATGGCGCCGAGCACGGCGTCTTCTGCTTCTTCGCCCTCGCCGATGACTGCCTCGAGGCCGGCGGCGACCGGTTGATGGCCGAATACGTCGCGCGGATCGAGGCCCTGCCGTTCGGCAGCGACAAGCGCACCGCCCTGGAAGAGACCTTCTACGCCGGCCAGCGCCCCCTGTCGTACGACGGCGGCGGCCGCATCACCCTGCCGGAAAGCCTGTGCCAGGACGCCGGTCTGGGCGAGGACGTGGTCATCGTTGGCCTCGGGCCCCGCTTCCAGATCTGGGACCGTGCACGCTGGAACGCCCGCAAGGATGCTCGCCGCGCCCTGGCGCGTCAGGTCATGAACGGGGAGGGCGCATGACCGCGCCCCACGCCCCTGTCCTGTTGGCCGAAGTGATCGAGGCCCTGGCCCCGCAGGCCGGCGACGTGATCATCGACGCCACCTTCGGTGCCGGCGGCTACACCCGCGCCATCCTGGCCACCGGGGCGACCGTCATAGCCCTCGATCGCGATCCGACGGTGCAGCCGCATGCTGACGCGGTCGCCAACGACTATCCCGGTCAGTTCCGGCTGGTGCGGACGCCCTTCTCAGGCCTGGCCGAAGCCTTCGCCGACAGCGGTGAGGCGCGGCTGGACGGAGTGGTGTTCGACATCGGCGTGTCCTCGATGCAGCTGGACCAGGCTGAGCGCGGCTTCTCCTTCATGCGCGACGGGCCCCTGGACATGCGGATGTCGGACGAGGGCGAGACCGCCGCCGACATCGTCAACAGCTGGGACCACGGGCCGATGGCCCACATCTTCAAACTGTATGGCGACGAGCGCCAGTCAGGCCGCGTCGCCACCGCCATCCTGCGCCGCCGCGTGGAAAAGCCGTTCGAGCGCACCCTCGACCTGGCCGCCGTGGTCGAAAAGGCGCTGGGCGGCCGTCGCGGCGCGCCGATCCATCCGGCCACGCGCGTGTTCCAGGCCCTGCGCATCGCCGTGAACGACGAACTGGGCCAACTGCGCCAGGGACTGGAGGCGGCCGAGGCGGCCCTGTCGCCCGGCGGACGGCTGGCGGTGGTCACCTTCCATTCGCTGGAGGACCGGATCGTCAAGGCCTTCCTGACCGAGCGGACCGGCAATGCGCCCGGCGGTTCGCGCCACGCCCCGGTGGCGATCGAGACCCGCAAGCCCAGCTTCACCCTGTCGTTCAAGGGTGCGCGCGAGGCCGGCGACGCTGAACGCGCCGACAATCCTCGCGCCCGGTCCGCCAAGCTGCGCGCCGCCATCCGCACCGACGCCGCGCCCTGGGGCGCTATCGGGGGGAGGGTCGCCGCATGAATACGGCCGTCGTCACCCTGAACCGCCTGTTCGCCTGGAAGATCCGCGGCATCCGCTGGATCGAGATCATCGGCGTGCTGCTGGTCGCGGTCATGGTCTTCTCGGTCTATGTGGCCAAGGCGGCGGCGGCGCGTGAGAGCGCGCGCATCTCGGACCTCGAGCGGCAGATCAGCGACAACGGCCAGCGGGTGCGCCTGCTGCGGGCCGAGGTCGCCCGGCTGGAGCAGCCCAACCGGCTGGAGGCCCTGTCGCGCGGCGCGGGTCTGGGGCCCGTCGATGTGCACCGTCAGGCCACGGTCGGGAACCTGCCGAGCCTCGCCCCCATCCCGGAACCGCGTCCGGTCGTCATCGCCCCGACGCCCGCGGCTCCCGTCGAAACGCCCGTCGTCGAGGTCGAGCGATGAGCGCCCACGATCCGCACGTCGGCGCGCGGCCGGCGCCGTCCTGGGGCGTGCGGCGATTCACGCCGTCGTGGCGCTGGCTGACCGAGGCCATGTGGTGGGTCGAGCATGCCTTCGGCCGGGCCCACGCCAATGCGCGTCCGGAAGAAGACACGCGCGTCCGCATCTTCGTCATCCTGTCGGCCTTCTCGTTCGTCTTCGTTTGCCTGACCCTGGGCGCGATCCATGCGGCCCTGCTGACAGCAGGGGCCGGCGGCGGCGCACAGACCCACCCCAATGCGGTGGTGCGCGCCGACATGGTCGACCGCAACGGGGCCCTGCTGGCGACCAACATCGTGCACTATGGCCTCTATATCGACCCGGCCCAGGTCTGGGACCGCCGGGCCGCCGCGGCGCAGATCCGTCGCGCCCTGCCACGCGTGTCGAAAACCCGTCTGGAGACGGCCCTGTTCGGCGATCGCCGCCTGCTGGTGGTCAACCGCCTGACGCCGCGCGAGAAGGTGGCGATCCACAATCTGGCGCTGGGTGGCGTCAGCTTCGAGCCCGAGGACGTCCGCGTCCATCCGCTCGGTGAGTCCGCCCGCCATGTGGTCGGCAGCGTCGACACCGGCGGGGTCGGCCTGTCCGCCGCCGAACGCGCCTTCAATGACGAGATCCGCGCCGCCGGGGCGCGGGGCGAGAGCTTCCAGATCTCCATCGACCTGCGCGTCCAGGGCGTGCTGGAGAACGAACTGGCCGCCGCCGCCGAGGCGACCCAGGCCAAGGGCGCCGTCGGCATCATCACCGACGTCCAGACGGGCGAGGTTCTGGGCATGGCCAGCTGGCCTGCGTCCAACTCGCGCAACCTGGCCACCGCGGCGACCTATGAAATGGGCTCGGTGTTCAAGACCTTCACCGTCGCCGCCGCCATCGACACCGGCCGGGCCGATATGAACACCCTGCTGGACGCCTCCGAGGCGCTTCAGATCGGCAGCCGCCGCATCACCGACTTCCACGCCCAGAACAAGGTGATGACGCTGGAGGAAGTGTATCTCCACTCGTCCAACATCGGCACCTCGCGCCTGTCGACCGAGATGGGACCGCGCGTGATGCGCGACTATTTCGAACGTTTCGGCATGATGTCGCGGGCGCCGTTCGAGATCCTGTCGGAGTCGCCGATCGTACCGGGCGAATGGTCGGATTCGACCCTGGCCTCGCTGTCGTTCGGCTACGGAATTTCCATCACCCCGATGCAGATGGCCGCCGCCATGGGGGCCCTGACCAACGGCGGGCGGTTCATTCCCCTGACCCTGCGCAAGGGCGGTCGGCCTGATGTCCGCGGCCGCCAGATCGTCTCGCCCGAGACCTCCCTGACCATGCTGGATCTGATGCGCCGCAACGTCGTGCGCGGCTCGGGCGGCCGGGCCGAGGCACCGGGCCTGCGTGTCGGCGGCAAGACCGGCTCGGCCAACAAGTCGGTCAACGGCCGCTACAGCACCGCCCACGCCGTCGGCACCTTCGCCGGCGTCTTCCCGGCCGACGGCCCGGTCAACGCCCGCCGCTACCAGATCCTCGTCCTGATCGACGAGCCCCAGACCTATCCGCGCACCGGCGGCTTCGTCGCTGCTCCGGCGGTGGGCCGGATCGCCGACCGGATCGCCGGCTTCGTCGGCGTGGCGCGTCGGGCCGACCCCTATCGCACCGCCCTCGGCGACCGCATCCCGGCCTTCGAGGACCTGGAAGGCGACGGCCGATGAGCGCGACCCGGCCCGCCCCGATCAAGCTGTCGGAACTGCTGCGCCGCGACGTGGCCGCTGATCCAATGATCACCGGCGTCACCTCGGACAGCCGCAAGGTCGCGCCGGGGTCGCTGTTCGTGGCCCTGCCGGGCAGCGCCGCCGACGGCCGCGCCTTCATTCCGCAGGCCCTTTCGCAGGGGGCGGCGGCCGTGCTGGCTCCGTCCGACACCGACGCCCGTCTGGCCCCGGTGCTGATCACCTCGGGCGATGTGCGCCGGGCCTATGCCATTGCCGCGCGGGGTTTCTACGGAACCCAGCCGGCCACCTGCGTCGCCGTCACCGGCACCAACGGCAAGACCTCGGTCGCCGCCTTCTGCCGCCAGATCTGGGCCGCCCTCGGCCTGCATGCCGCGAGCATGGGAACCCTCGGGGTTTTGGCACAAAATGGTAACGTTAACCGCGAGTTGACGGGACCCGGCCTGACCAGCCCGGACGCCGCCGACGCGGCGCGGATGCTGGCTGATCTGGCCGGCAGCGGCGTCACCCATCTGGCGCTCGAGGCCTCGTCGCACGGCATTGACCAGCGCCGGCTGGACGGCGTGACCCTGCAGGCCGCGGCCTTCACCAATCTGAGCCAGGACCACCTCGACTACCACGGTGACATGGCCGCCTATCGCACCGCCAAGCTGCGGTTGTTCGAGACCCTGCTGCCGCGGGGCCGGACCGCGGTGCTGAACGCCGACAGCGACGCCTATTCCCACTTCGCCGCCGCCTCGATCATGTCGGGGCTGGGCGTTCTGGCCGTGGGCGAGCGGGGGCGGGACCTGTCGCTGATCGGCCGCCAGGCCACGCCCGAGGGCCAGCGTCTGACCATCGATGTGCGCGGGTCGTTGCATGAAGTGCTGCTGCCGCTGGCGGGTGCCTTCCAGGCCTCGAACGCCCTCGTCGCCGCCGGCCTGTGCATCGCCGCCGGCGAGACGCCCGAGCGGGTGCTGGCCGGGCTGGAGAAGATCACCGGCGCCCAGGGGCGGCTGCAACGCATCCCCGGCTCCGGCCGCGGCGAAGTCTATGTCGACTACGCCCATACGCCCGACGGGCTGGAGACGGTGCTCAAGGCGCTGCGCCCCCATGCGACGGCCCGGCTGATCGTGGTCTTCGGCGCCGGCGGTGACCGGGACCGGGCCAAGCGTCCGATGATGGGCGAGATCGCCGGGCGGCTGGCCGACGTCGCCATCGTCACCGACGACAATCCGCGCTCCGAAGACCCCGCCGCCATCCGCAAGGCCGTGCGCGCCGCCTGTCCGTCCGCCCGGGAGATCGGCGACCGCCGCGCCGCCATCCGCGAGGCCATCGACATGATGGGCGACGGAGATGTGGTGGTCATCGCCGGAAAAGGGCATGAGCAGGGACAGATCGTCGGCGGGGTGACCCATCCCTTCGACGACGCCACCGAAGCCGCTGAAGCCTTGCGCCTCCATGCCTGACAGACCGCTCTGGACCTCCGCCGAGATCGTCGCCGCCACGGGCGGAACCCTGTCCGGTGCGGCCTTCGAGACGCGGGGCATCACCTACAACAGCCGCGAGATCGTTCCGGGCGATCTGTTCCTGGCGCTGAAGGGCGCGCGGGACGGGCATGATTTCGCCGCCGCCGCCTTCGCCGCCGGCGCGGCCGGGGCGATCACCGAACATCCGGTCGAGGGCGGCCCCTCGGTGGTCGTCGCCGACACCCTGCGCGCGCTCGAGGCGCTCGGCATGGCGGCGCGCGACCGGACGAAGGCCCGGCGCGGGGCGGTCACCGGCTCGGTCGGCAAGACCAGCGTGACCCAGGCGATCAAGGCGGGGCTCGATCTGGCGGGGCCGTCGCATGCCTCGATCAAGAGCTACAACAACCACATCGGCGTGCCCCTGACCCTGTCGCGGATGCCGCGCATGACCGAGCGCGCGGTGTTCGAGATCGGCATGAACGCGCCGGGCGAGATCGCGCCACTGTCGAAGATGGTCCGGCCGCACGCGGCCTGCGTGACGACCGTCGGCCCGGTGCATATCGAGGCCTTCGCCGATGGCGAGGCGGGTGTGGCGGCCGAGAAGGCTTCGATCTTCGAGGGGCTGGTTGAGGACGGCGTGGCCGTGTTCAACGCCGACGTGGCCTTTGCCGCTGTGCTGGACGCCGGCGCGCGGCGAGCCGGGGCGCGGATCGCGACCTTTGGATCGGCGGCCGGTTGCGACGCGCGGCTGATCGACTTCCAGCCGCATGACACGGGCGCGCGCGTCCGGGCCGAGCTGTTCGGTCGGACGATCGAGTTCGAGCTGGCGCAGTCCGGCTACCACTGGGGCCTGAACAGCCTGTGCGTCCTGCTGATGCTGGATGCGCTCGACGTGCCGCTTGAGACCGGTCTGGCGGCCCTGTCCGAGTTCCAGCCGCTGGCGGGGCGCGGCCAGACGCTGACGGTCCATGCCCCGGGCGGGGACTTCACCCTGATCGACGAGAGCTACAACGCCAATCCGCTGTCGATGGCCGCCGGCTTCCGCAGCCTCGGCGCGCGGCCGCTGCCTGCCACAGGCGGTCGCCGGGTGGTGGTCCTGACCGACATGCTGGAGCTGGGCGACCAGTCCGAGGCGCTGCACGAGGGCCTCTCCGGCCCGATCGAGGCCGCGGGTCTCGATCTGGTCCATGCTGCCGGGCCGGAGATGAAGCGGCTGTATGACGACCTGCCCGGCTCGCGTCAGGGCCTGTGGCGCGAGACCGCCGCCGAACTGGCCGCCGAGGCGGCCATGCTGGTCGGCAAGGGCGACATCGTCATGGTCAAGGGTTCAAACGGGTCGAAGGCGTCGCTGATCGCCAAGGCCCTGGCGGCGCTCGGCTCCCCCTCAAGCAGCGACGCGCCGCGCGCGGAGCGATAGGGAAAACAACATGTTCTACTTGCTCTATCTCCACTACGCCGACATCGCGCAGGACTATCCGCTGCTCAACCTGGTCCAGTACCAGACGGTGCGGGTGGCGCTGGCCATGGCCACGGCCATGATCGTGGCGGTCACCATGGGCAGCCGCTTCATCGCCTGGATGCGGGTCAAACAGGGCAAGGGCCAGCCGATCCGCGCCGACGGCCCGATCTCGCACCTGTCCAAGGTCGGCACGCCGACCATGGGCGGTCTGATGATCCTGGCGGGCATCGCGGTGGCGGTGTTCCTCTGGGGCGACCTGACCAATCCCTATATCTGGATCGTCTCGGGCGTGACGGCGGCCTTCGGCCTGCTCGGCTTCATCGACGACTACGCCAAGGTGTCGAAACAGACCTCGGCCGGGCTGACCTCGAAACAGAAGCTGCTGGCGCAGGTGGTGGTCTCGGTCATAGCGGGCGTTCTGACGGTGTTGTGGATGACGGCCTCGCCGACCACGCCCAACCTCGAGACCTCGATCGCCTTCCCCTTCTTCAAGGCCGTGCTGCTCAATGTCGGCTGGTTCTATGTCGTGTTCGCGGCCTTCACCATGGTTGGCTTCTCCAACGCCGTGAACCTGACGGACGGGCTGGACGGGCTGGCCATCGTGCCGGTGATGATGGCGGCGGGCGCCTTCGGCATCATCAGCTACCTCGTCGGCAATTTCATCTTCTCGGACTATCTGGGCGTCCACCATGTGCCCGGCTCGGGCGAGCTGGCCATCTTCTGCGCGGCCATCATCGGCGGGGGCACGGGCTTCCTCTGGTACAACGCCCCGCCGGCCAAGATCTTCATGGGCGACACCGGCTCGCTGGCCCTCGGCGGTGCCCTGGGCGCCATCGCCGTGGCCACCAAGCATGAGCTGGTGCTGGGCATCGTCGGCGGCCTGTTCGTCATCGAGGCCGCCTCGGTCATGATCCAGGTCGCCTATTTCAAGGCCACCAAGAAGCGCATCTTCCTGATGGCTCCGATCCACCACCATTTCGAGAAGATGGGCTGGCCGGAGTCGACGGTGGTGATCCGCTTCTGGATCGTCTCCGCCATGCTGGCCCTGATCGGGCTGGCGACGCTGAAGCTGCGGTGAAAATGATCCTGCACCTTCCTTCTCCCATTGGGAGAAGGTGGCCCGGAGGGCCGGATGAGGGTCGGCTTGCGCATTCGGCGAAGCCGTCGCCCGGTCTGCGCCGCGGCTTGCGCCGACTGATGCATGCGGCCCTCACCCTTTCGCGCAAGGCCGCTCGCCCTGACGGGCTCCCGGGCGCTCAAGCCCTCTCCCAACGGGAGAGGGGACTGTGATCCCCGTCCCCGGATTCGAAGGGCGGCGCATCGCCGTTTTCGGGCTCGGCCGCTCAGGCCTCACGGCGGCGCGCGCGCTCAAGGCCGGCGGGGCCCTGCCGGTGCTGTGGGACGACAGCGTCTCCAGCCGGATGCAGGCCGAGGCCGAAGGGTTCGCGGTCGAGGACCTGACCGTCGCCGACTGGTCGGGCTTTGCGGCCCTGGTCCTGTCGCCGGGCGCGCCGCTGACGCATCCGAAGCCGCACTGGACGGTCAGCAAGGCCAGGGCCGCCGGCGTCGAGGTGATCGGCGATATCGAACTGTTCGCGCGGGCGATCGCGGCACTGCCGGATACAGAGCGGCCCAAGGTGGTCGCCATCACCGGCACCAACGGCAAGTCGACGACCACGGCTCTGATCGGCTGGGTGCTGAAACAGGCCGGAATGACCGTCCACGTGGGCGGCAACATCGGCATCGGCGTGCTGGCGCTACCGGCCCCGACGCGAGGCGCGGTCTATGTGATCGAGGTATCGAGCTATCAGCTGGACCTGACGACCTCGTTCGCGCCGGACGTGGCGATCCTGACAAACATCAGCCCTGACCATCTTGACCGCCACGGCGGGATGGCGGGGTATGTCGCGGCGAAGATGCGGATATTCCAGGCCCAGCTTCCGGACTCGACGGCCCTTGTCGGGATCGACGATGCGGTCGGGCTAAATATCGCAGAGACGCTGACGGGGCGGGCGGGGCGACTGACCCTGGTCACTACCGTCAAGCACCATAACTGGGACGACTGGCGCGTCGGCTTTGAAAAGACCGGTGCCGTCACCGCCATTGACGGCATACTGGCCAGCCACGGCGAATATGTATGCAACCTGTCGATCGCCCGCTCGCTCCCCGGCCGCCACAACGCCCAGAATGCCGCCTTCGCCTGGGCCGCCGCCCGCGCCGTCGGGGTTTCGCATGAGGCCGCCGTCCAGGGCCTGATGACCTTCCCCGGCCTCGCCCATCGCATGGAGGAGGTCGGCCGTCTCGGCCGCGTGCGCTTCGTCAACGACTCCAAGGCCACCAACGCCGATGCGGCGCGGCAGGCGCTGTCGTCCTATGAACGCAGCTTCTGGATCGCCGGCGGGCGGGCCAAACAGGGCGGCATCGATGACCTGGAGGAGCTGTTCCCCCGCGTGGTGGAGGCCTTCCTGATCGGCGAGTCGGCGGGACCGTTCGCCGCCCGGCTGGGCGACACGCCGCACCGGATCAGCGGCGACATGGCCTCGGCTGTGAAAGCGGCCGCCGGGGCCGCCGCCGCGACCGGGCGCGAGGAGGTGGTGCTGCTGAGCCCCGCCGCCGCCAGTTTCGACCAGTATCCCGACTTCGAGGCGCGCGGAGAGGCGTTCCGCGCCGCCGTTCTTAACCTTGGGGCCACCCCTTCAGGGCATGGTTAGCGAACCATGACCGCGCACAACTACAGCCCCGCCTTTTCGCGCAACGACCAGAGCCCGATCGCCAAATGGTTCTGGACGGTCGACCGCGGCCTGCTGGCCGCGGCCCTGACGTTGATCGGGCTCGGCGTGGCGCTGAGTTTCGCCTCCAGCCCGGCGGCGATCCTCGCCGATGAGTCGATCTCGGACCCGTTCCACTATTCCTGGCGGATGATCGTCTGGGCCTCGGGCGGGACGGTCGCCATGCTGGTCGCCTCCCTGCTGTCGCCGCGCGGCGTGCGCCGCATCGCCCTGCTGGCCCTGCTGGGCGCCATCGTGGTCATGGCCGCCCTGCCGTTCATCGGCAATGAGGTGAAGGGCGCCGCGCGCTGGGTCAATCTCGGGCCGTTCAGCCTGCAGCCGTCGGAGTTCGCCAAGCCCGGCCTGATCGTCTTCGCCGCCTGGATGTTCTCCGAGGCGCAGAAAGGGCAGGGGGTGCCCGGCGTCTCGATCGCCTTCGGCACCTGGGCCCTGACGGTCGGCCTGTTGCTGATCCAGCCCGACATCGGCCAGACCCTGCTGATCACCACCACCTTCATGGCCGTCTTCTTCATGGCCGGGGTGCCGCTGAAATGGGTCGCGGCCCTCGCCGCCGCCGGCATGGCCGGGATCGTCGGCCTCTATTTCGCCTTCAGCCACATGCGCGATCGCCTCAGCCGCTTCCTCTCGCCCGAGACCACCGACACCCACCAGATCGACCGCGCCTCCGAGGCCATCCGCGCCGGCGGCCTGGTCGGCCGTGGCGTCGGCGAGGGTGTGATGAAGCGGTCGGTGCCCGACCTGCACACCGACTTCATCTATTCGGTCGGGGCGGAGGAGTTCGGCCTCGTCCTGTCGCTGGCCATGATCGCCCTGTACGCCTTCATCGTGGTGCGCGGCATGCGGCGGGCGATGAAGCTGACCGATCCCTTCGAACAGACGGCGGCGGCGGGCCTGTTCATGCTGATCGGGCTGCAGGCCTGCATCAACATCGCCGTGAACCTCAACCTGATCCCGACCAAGGGGATGACCCTGCCCTTCATCAGCTATGGCGGCTCGTCGATGCTGGCCATGGGGCTCACCATGGGCCTCGCCCTCGCCTTGACCCGACGCCGCCCCGGCGCCTACGAGCCGGGGACCAGCCTGCCGGATCGCGGGCGCATCCTGCCGTAGCTTCAACCGCTTTCGTCATCCTCCGGCACGCCGCGTCTTCGCGGCGCTGACCGGGGGACCCAGCGGCGCGCGATAGCGCGAACCTGCCGGGAGCGCGTTCGCCTCCGACATTTCGCCTTCGGCGCCGCGGGGTCCCCCGGTCTCGCTGCGCTCGCCGGAGGATGACGATAGCAGGGAGTAGCGGGCCACCGCGCATTGGGGCAAACACACCGTATGAAATCCAGAGTCTGCGTCGTCGCCGCCGGGGGCACCGGCGGGCATATGTTCCCGGCCGAGGCGCTGGCGCGCGAGCTGACGCGGCGCGGCTGGCGGATCGTGCTGGCCACCGACCATCGCGGCGAGGCCTATGCCCAGCACTTCCCGGCCGAGGAGCGGATCGCCCTGGACGCCGCCACGGGACGTGGACCCATCGGCATGGCCAAGGCCGGCGTGGCCATCGCGCGCGGCCTGTTCAAGGCCCGCAAGGCGTTGAAGCGGCTGGATGCGGCGGTGGTGGTCGGGTTCGGCGGCTATCCGTCGGCGCCGGCCCTGCTGGCGGCCCTGAGCCAGGGTCGTCCGACGTTGCTGCATGAGCAGAATTCGGTGCTGGGCCGAACCAACCGCTGGCTCAGCCCCTATGTCGGCGCGGTGGCAGCGTCCTTTCCGAACCTGCGGCTGGTGCCGTCGGGCGTCGAGGCGCGCGTCAGCCTGATCGGCAATCCGGTGCGGCCGGACATCCGCACCCTGTTCGACCGGCCGTATGCTGCCCCGAAGGCGCGCGGGCCGATCCATGTGCTGGTCACCGGCGGCAGCCAGGGCGCGCGCATCCTGTCCGAGGCGGTGCCCCAAGCCTTCGCCGCGCTTCCCGCGCCCCTGCGCAAACGGCTGAGGGTGCAGCAGCAGTCGCGGCCCGAGATGCTGGAAACGGCGCAAGCCATCTATGCCGCCGCCGGGATCGAGGCCGAGGTCGCACCCTTCTTCGGCGACATGGCGCGGCGGCTGGCGACGACGCATCTGGTCATCGGCCGGGCCGGGGCCTCGACCTGTTCGGAGCTGGCGGTGGCGGGCCTGCCGTCTCTGCTGATCCCGCTGAAGATCGCCATGGACGACCACCAGCGCTTCAACGCCGCCAGCCTGGCCGACGCCGGCGGGGCGCAGGTCGTGCTGGAGGACGATGCCTCGGCGGAGCGGCTGACGGTGGTGCTTCAGGCCCTGCTGTCCGACCCGGGCCTGCTGACGGCCATGAGCGTGGGCGCCCGGTCCGCGGCCCTGCCGGACGCGACGGCGGAACTGGCGGACATGGTCGAGGCCTCCGTCTGAGCCCAACGGCGACGCTTTGCGAGTTCGCGCGTTAGAGCCGGATGCCACCCTTCATCTCCGAGCTGACCCGGGAGGTCTTTCGTCTCTGGCGTCAGCTGCACTGGCTGCCGGAATGGGCTGCCATCGCCCTGATCGTGGTCGCCTTCGTCTTCATCGGCTGGGCCGCCAACCAGACCGTGTTCGCCGGCCTGAAGCTGGCGGTCAGAAAGCGCGACCTGTTCTGGCGCGGCGTCGTGGGCCGGGCGCGGCTGAAGGTGCGGATCGCGGTGATGATCGCCGCCATGGCGCTGGCGGTCACCGTGTCGCCGCTGGACCCCGGGCCGTCCGAATTCCTCCGCCAGACACTCTTGTTCCTGTTCATCCTCACCATCGGCTGGATGCTGGTGGGCGCGTCGGACATGTGGGCCGTGGTCTATCTGCGCCGCTTCAACATGGCCGCGGAAGACAATCTGGTGGCCCGCAAACACATCACCCAGGCCCGCATCCTGCAGCGGGTCGTGGCCCTGCTGATCGGCGTCGTCACCCTCGGTCTGGCCCTGCTGACCATCGCCGAGGTGCGGCAGTGGGGCATGAGCCTGCTGGCCTCCGCCGGCGTGGTCGGCATCATCGCCGGCTTCGCCCTGCAGCCTTTGCTGACCAATCTGATCGCCGGGGTCCAGATCGCCACCGACCAGCCGATCCGGCTGGACGACGCCGTCATCGTCGAGGGCGAGTGGGGCGTGATCGAGGAAATCACCTCGACCTATGTGGTGGTCAAGCTGTGGGACTGGCGGCGGATGATCCTGCCGCTCACCTGGTTTATCCAGAAGCCGTTCCAGAACTGGACCCGCGAGACGTCCCGGCTGATCGGCACCGCCTTCCTGTACGTGGACTATGAGGCGCCGATCGAACGGCTCAGGGCCGAGCTGGAACGCGTCTGTCGCGCCAGCCCGCTGTGGGACGGCGATGTCGTCAACCTTCAGGTCACCGAGGTGACCGACCGGGTGGCCCAGGTCCGCTGCCTGGCCAGCGCCCGCAATGCGCCGACGGCCTTCGACCTGCGCTGCGAGATCCGCGAGAAGATGCTGGCCTTCATGCGGGACGAGTGCCCCGAGGCCCTGCCCAGACAGCGCCAGCTCAATGCCTCGGCGGACCCGGTCAGTTGAGGGCCAGTTGCGCCCGACCGTGGGCGACGGCCGCTTCCAGGGTCACAGCGTCGGCGTCGTAGTCCTCGGGATTGCAGGCGGCGACCAGCATCTCGAAGGCGTCTCCGCCCTGCACGGCGTCATAGGGCGGCGCGTCGTCGGGCGTGGCCGGACCTTCCGCGCCGCCCTCGCGCACCGAGGCGAAGTCCAACCGGTCGACCTTGCCGCCCGCGTCGCAGTCGAACCGCCACCACGACCAGCCGCCCCAGTAACGGGTACCGCCGGCCCTGAAGTCCGGCTCGACCACCTGGAACACCCTTATGCGCCCGCCCGGACCTTCGGGCTGAAGGCTGGCCATGTCGGCGTATTGCGCGAACCGGCCCGCGCCGAGGAAGACGAACCGGTGCGGCGGCTGGGCCGGCTCGGCCGACAGCAGCGAGAGAAGCGTCAGAAACATGCGGCCATCGTAACCGTCCATTGACCGCGATGCGACTAGGGTCGGCTCATGGCCCGCTTCATGACTCTCGATTTCGCCGACGGCGCCCGACCGCAGATGCTGGCCCGGGTGATCGGCATGGCGCGCGGTGCCTATGGCTATGTCGTGACGCCCAATGTCGACCATGTGGTCAAGCTGATGGACGGCCGCGTCGGGCGAGAGGTCTATGCGGACGCCGATCTGAAGATTTGCGACAGCCGCATCCTCAGCCATCTGGCGCGGCTGCGGGGCGTGACCCTGCCGGTCTATCCGGGCTCGGACATGACGGCGGACCTGCTGGCCTCGCCGGCGGCCGAGGGCCTGACCATCGCCGTCTTCGGGCCGGACCGTGCGGCCTTCAATGACCTCGCCGCGCGGTATCCGCGCCAGACGCTGAAATACCTCGAGGCGCCGATGCTAGTCCCCGGCACCCTGGGCTGGCGCGCCGCCGTCGGTCATGCCGCCGGGGCGGAGTGGGACGTGCTGCTGGCCTGCGTCTCCTTCCCCAAACAGGAGCTGTTCGCCCACGCCCTGCGTGCGGCGGGGCGGTCGCATGGCGTGACCCTGTGCGTCGGGGCGTCCGTGGACTTCCTGACCGGCCGCCAGCAGCGGGCACCGCGCATTTTCCAGTCGCTGTCGCTGGAGTGGCTTCACCGGCTGCTGAGCCAGCCGCGGCGGATGTTCCGCCGCTATGTGATCGAGGGGCCGGCGATCTTCGGGTGGTTCGTCAGGACGGAGGTCATCGGGCG
This sequence comes from Brevundimonas sp., assembly GCA_030693575.1. Lineage (GTDB taxonomy): Bacteria > Pseudomonadota > Alphaproteobacteria > Caulobacterales > Caulobacteraceae > Brevundimonas. The sequence goes on from JAUYAG010000156.1 coordinate 41,189, forward strand.
GTAGTTCCTCCCCCTTGGGGGAGGGGGACCATGCGAAGCATGGTGGAGGGGGACTAATAGCCCGCCGCCCTACGGCTCGCCATGACGGCTCGCCGGCCCGCCTCAGAGAGGTCTGTCGTACATTGCGCAGCGTCGTAACCGCCGGATGTCCACTCCTGAGGAGAGCCGACCCACCGCGAGGTTTCCGCCGCCTCGTCCACCGCCTTCTGAAGGCTTCTGATCACGGCGGGCATACCGACTTCGAAGCCACCAGAGTCCATCACCATCTTCGCCTGATCGCCGATCC
>JAUYAG010000157.1 GCA_030693575.1 Brevundimonas sp.
TGCTGCCGCTGCAGTCGGGAGTCGGCAATATCGCCAACGCCGTCCTGACCGGCCTGATCGACGCGCCGTTCGAGAACATGACCGCCTATACCGAGGTCATCCAGGACGGGATGCTGGACCTCCTCGACAGCGGCAAGCTGCGCGTCGCCTCGGCCACCGCCTTCTCGCTGAGCCCGGACGCGGCGGCCGACCTCAACGCCCGGATGGAGCAGTTCCGCGACCGCATCATCCTGCGCCCGCAGGAAATCTCGAACCATCCCGAGCTGATCCGTCGGCTGGGCTGTATCGCCATGAACGGCCTGATCGAGGCCGACATCTACGGCAACGTCAACTCGACCCATGTGATGGGGTCGCGCATCCAGAACGGCATCGGCGGTTCAGGGGACTTCGCCCGCAACGCCTTCATCTCGGTGTTCATGACCCCCTCGACAGCCAAGGGCGGCAAGATCTCGGCCATCGTGCCGCACGCCAGTCATGTCGATCACATCACCCAGGACGTGCAGGTGCTGGTCACCGAACAGGGCCTTGCCGATCTGCGCGGTCTGTCGCCGAAACAGAGGGCGGCTCTGATCATCCCCAACTGCGCCCATCCCGACTACCGGGACCAGCTGCAGGACTACTACGACCGGGCGCTCAAGGGCTCTTACGGCCTGCAGTCGCCGACCCTGCTCAATGAAGCCCTGTCCTGGCACCAGCGGTTCGTCGAGACCGGCACCATGCGGGTCTGACCGGTCAGCGCGCCATGGCGGTCGGGAACGGCCGCCCCAAGGCCTCCGCCATGGCCTGCTGGGACAGCAGGAAGACCGCTTCGCGCTGGTGGAAATTGTTCGACAGCACGATGACCGTGACGTCCGAATCCGGCTGGTAGCTCACCAGATTGCGGAACCCCGACCAGCTGCCGGTGTGGAAGATCTGGCGGTCCATGAAGGCCGGCGAGACGCGCTGGCCGATGCTGTTGTTGAACAGGCCGAAGCCCCAGTCCCGGCGTGGTCGGCCGCGTTCGTCCGGCGTGTCCGACGGCGCGTGGTCGGCGATCATCGTCGCACGGCTGCGTGGGCTGAGCAGATGGCCGTGATGCAGCGCCCGCTGCCAGACCAGCAGGTCGTCCAGCGTCGAATACAGGGCCCCTGCCCCGACGATGATGCTGACGTTGTGATCCGGCTGCGGCGACGGACCGCCGCCGCCGAGGTTGGCGTAGCCCACGACCACGTCCGAGGCGTCATCGTCATAGCCGGTATCCGCCATGCCGAGCGGCTCGAAGAAGGCAGTGCGCAGATAGATGTGCAGCGGCTTTCCGCTGGCCTTTTCGACCACGGCGCCCAGCAGGTTGTAGGCGGCGTTATTGTACCGGACCTTCGTCCCCGGCGGGAACTGGAGCCCGTACTGCGTGGATTCGGCCGTCAGTTCTTCCATGGTGGCGGGCGTTACGCGACGAACGCCCCAGCCGGGCCGTGCCATGAGATCCGGAATGCCGGAGCTGTGACCGAGCATGTGGTGCAGCCGCACGGATGCCCAGGCCGCCGGACAGGACTGGATCCATTTGCAGACGGGATCATCGACCGACAGCAGCCCGTCATCCTGCAGCCTCAGAATGGCGGCGGCGGTGAACTGTTTGCTGACCGAGGCAAGCCGAAACCGGGAATTCAGCGCCAGCGGCGTCCCGAGCCTCCGGTCGGCGAAGCCGTGGACCTGTCGGAACAGCACCGCGTCGCCCCGCGCGACCAGCACGCCCCCGGTGAACTGGCCCGAGGCACCCCAGCGGTTCAGCTGCTCCGTCAGTTGCGGCAGGGACTCGACCACCACGAGCGGAGGCCGCGGCGGCGGGGGCCCGGGCGTCGGCGCGGCCGTCGCCACGGGCCGGAACGTCGTCCAGCCGACCAGTCCGACCACCAGAATAACCATCAGGGCGATGACGGCCATCGCCAGCCGGGGATGCCCCCCGGATTGTCTGGGAACGTGGAACAAGCGTCTAGACGTCGAAATCCAGCCCGAACTGGGCATAGAGGGCGCGGCTGTCCTGCCATTTCGGGTCGACCTTGACCGTGATGAACAGGTGCACGGGCCGGTCCAGCAGTTCGGTCAGTTCCTCGCGCGACTTCTGGCCGATCCACTTCAGCGTCTGGCCGCCCTTGCCCAGCACGATGGGCCGCTGGCTCTCGCGCTCGACATAGATGATCTGTTCGATCCGGGCCGAGCCGTCCGCCTTGTCCTCGAACGCCGTCGTCTCGACCGCCGCCGAATAGGGCAGTTCCTCGTGGACGCGCAGATACACCTTCTCACGGGTGATCTCGGCCGCCAGGACCCGCATCGGCACATCGGCGGACTGGTCCTCGGGATAGAGCCAGTGGCCGGCGGGCATCGAGCGCGCCAGACGCTGCTTCAGGTCGTCGACCCCGTCGCCGCTGAGGGCGGAGATCATATAGACCTCGGAATAGACGCCGGTTTCGAACATGGCGTGCGAAAGCGCCAGCAGGGTGTCGCGGCGCATGCCGTCGATCTTGTTCAGCGCCAGGATGACCTGGGTGTTCGAGGCCTTCAGATTGGCGATGATGGTCTCGGTGTCCTCGGCCGAGCGCCGGTCGGCGGCCTGGCCCTCCTTGCCCTCCGAGGCGATGTGCGAGGCCGCGTCGATCAGGTGAACGACCACATCGGCGTCCGACGCTCCACCCCAGGCCGAAGCGACCATGGCGCGATCCAGGCGACGGCGCGGTGTGAAGATCCCGGGCGTGTCGACCAGCACGATCTGGGCGTTGCCCTCGATGGCGATGCCACGCACGGGAAAGCGCGTGGTCTGGACCTTTTGCGTGACGATCGAGACCTTGGTTCCGGTCAGCCGGTTGACCAGCGTGGACTTGCCCGCATTGGGCGCGCCGATGATGGCGGCGAAGCCGGCCCGCTGGTTTTCTGTATCGGTCAAATCACGCCTTCACGCTGCAGCAGGCCGATCGCGGCCGCTTTCTCCGCGTCCTGACGCGAACGGCCTTGCGCGGTCAAGGGCGGATATCCTGCGACGCTGGCTTCCACCGTGAATGTGGGAGCGTGATCGGAGCCCTTCCGTTCCACGATCCGGTAGGCCGGCAGGGGCTTTCCGAGCCCCAGGGCCCACTCCTGGAGGGCCGATTTCGGATTGGTCAGCGATTTTTGCGGCGGGGCGGACAGCTCGTCCTTCCAAGCCGTGTCGAACACCGCCCGGACCGCCTCGAAGCCGCCGTCCAGCCAGACCGCCGCCAGCAGGGCCTCCATGGCGTCGCCGAGAACGCCCTCGCGTCGCCGGCCGCCCTGTTTGGCCTCGCCGGGCGACAGCCGCATGGCGTCGCCGACCCCGAGCGCCTCGGCCACGCGGGCGCAGGCGGCCTTGTCGACCAGCGCATGCAGCCGCGAGGACATCTCGCCCTCATTCGAGCCCGGGAAGTCGCGCACCAGCCGGTCGGCGACCAGCAGGCCCAGCACCCGGTCGCCCAGGAACTCGAGCCGCTGGTTGTCGGCGAACGGTCGGCCGCGGGCATCACGTTCGGCCCCCTCCCCGACGCTGGCGTGCGTCAGGGCCAGGTCCAGCAGCGCCGGATCCCGGAAGTCGTGGCCGAGGCGGCGCCGCAGCGCCTGAACTGCCTCGGCCCGTCTGTCAGCCATCAGTCGAGAACGGTGAAGAACCGGCTCGGCTGGATCTTCGAGAACCAGCTGACGGGGTTCCACAGCGAGGCGCCGGGCTTCCACGAGAACAGGATGATCTCGGCCTTGCCGATCAGGTTTTCGGCCGGGACATAGCCCACGCCGACGGACTGGTCGTAGCGGCTGTCCTGCGAGTTGTCTCGGTTGTCGCCGATCATGAAGTAGTGGCCGGCGGGGACCTCGAACACCGGGGTGTTGTCGGAGATATTGCCGGGACCCCAGTCCTGGATGTTGATCTCGCGCCCTTCCGGCAGCGTCTCGCGCAGCTGGATGGTCATCTGGGTGCCGTACAGGTTCTGGACGTCCTGGCGGCTCATCTCGACGTCGCGGACCGCCGTACCGTTGATGAACAGCACATTGTCGATCATCTGGATGCGGTCGCCCGGCAGGCCGATCAGGCGCTTGATGTAGTCCGTCTCATTGTCGCGCGGCAGTTTGAACACGACGATGTCGCCGCGCCGGGGCTCGTGGCTGATGCCCGGGATCATGATCCGGCCGTCGAAGACCGGCGGGCTGAACGGGATCGAGTGTTTCGAATAGCCGTAGCTCCACTTCGACACGACGATGTAGTCGCCCTCATAGAGGTTCGGCTCCATCGAGGCGGACGGAATGGTGAAGGGCTGGAACAGCACCACGCGCAGCACCAGGGCGATCAGCAGGGCGAAGAAGATCGTCTTGAAGATCTCCATGCCTTCGCTGCTCGAGCCGCCCTTCGACTTGCGCTTCTTGCCTGACCCGCGGGCGTAGACGGGCGTCGCGTCGACGTCCTCGAAGGGCGCGTCGCCGGAGTCGCTCCAGACCGGCGGCTTCGCTGCGGCGGCCACAGCGGCACCGGCGACGGCGGCGGCCGCGACCGGGGCGGCATGACCGTGGTCGTCATGGCCGTGCGCGGCGGGCGCGGCGTGATCGTCGTGGCCGTGACTGTCATGGCCGTGGCCCGCGTCATGTCCGTGGTCATCGTGACCGTGGGCGGCCGGCGCGGCGTGCCCATGGTCGTCATGCCCGTGACCGGCGTCGTGGCCATGATCATCGTGGCCGTGAGCAGCCGGGGCAGCATGACCGTGGTCGTCATGACCATGCGCGGCGGGCGCGTCGTGGCCGTGGTCGTCGTGTCCGTGCGCGGCAGGCGCAGCGTGTCCGTGGTCGTCGTGGCCGTGCGCGGCGGGCGCGGCGTGGCCGTGGTCGTCATGACCATGCGCGGCGGGCGCGGCGTGGCCATGATCGTCATGTCCGTGGCCGGCGTCATGACCATGCGCGGCAGGCGCAGCGTGCCCGTGGTCGTCGTGACCATGACCGTGATCGTCGTGACCGTGGCCGTGATCGTCGTGCGGCTTGTGCTCGTCGCTCATTGTGACTCTGTCCCCCAGCCGCTGTCCGCGGTCTTTGCGGCGAAATCGGTATAACGTGATTAAGCCATCGGCAAGGCTTCGATCACCACGAAGGCGAGCGCATAGGGATGCTCGTCACTGAGTGTCAGGTGTATCCGGGTTTCGTGACCGGCCGGTGTCAGCCGCGCAAGATGGTCCGCGGCGTGACCGGTGAGGGCCAGGGTGGGCTGGCCGGAGCGCATGTTCACCACCCCCATGTCGCGCCAGTAGACATCCGCCCGCATGCCGGTGCCCAGCGCCTTGGCGCAGGCCTCCTTGGCCGCGAACCGCTTGGCATAGCTCCAGGCCGGATCAGGCTTCCGGTCCGATCGGGCGCGCTCGATGTCCGTGAAACAGCGCTGCTTGAACCGCTCGCCGAACCGCTCCAGCGAGGTCTGGATCCGGCGAATGTCGCACAGGTCCGCGCCGACCCCGATGATCACCCGGCGGCGTCCATGGCGGCGCGCATCCGGTGGATGGCGGTGGGCAGGCCGACAAAGACAGCCTCGCCGATCAGGAAATGGCCGATATTCAGCTCCCGGACCTCGGCGATCGCCATCATGTGGGCCGCCGTGACGTAATCCAGGCCGTGTCCTGCGTGGACCTCCAGCCCCAGGTCGAAGGCCCGCGTCGCCGCCGCCTGCAGCCGCTCGAACTCGACCGCGCGATCGTCGCCGGCCAGGTGGCAGTATCGGCCCGTGTGGAACTCCACGACCTGGGCACCCACCGCATGCGCGGCGTCGACCTGTTCGGAGGTCGGTTCGATGAACAACGAGACCCGTATGCCGGCGTCGGACAGCGCCTTCGCGACCGGCTTGATCCGCGCCTCATGCCCCGCGACCGCCAGCCCGCCCTCGGTCGTCACCTCCTCGCGCCGCTCGGGCACCAGACAGGCGGCGTGCGGCCGGTGCCTCAGGGCGATGGCCAGCATCTCGTCGGTCACCGCCATCTCGAGGTTCAGCGGCCGCCCGGCCTCGGCGCACAGCAGGCTCAGGGCCTCGATGTCCGGGTCCGTGATGTGGCGCCGGTCTTCGCGCAGGTGGGCGGTGATACCGTCCGCCCCTGCCGCCAACGCCTCGCGCGCGGCCCGCACGGGGTCGGGATGCACGCCGCCGCGGGCATTCCGCACCGTGGCGACGTGATCAATATTGACGCCGAGGCGTACGGGAGACGCCATCGGTCTAACCCTTGCTCGCCAGCCTGCGGCTGCCGGGATCCTCGACCGGCAGGGCGGCCAGTTCGGGCGGCAGGGCGTCAGCGGGGTATGCGGGCACATCGAGCGTCGCCAAGGCCACCAGCGGCACGCCGACATCGGCTCGTCCGCCCGAGCGATCGACGATACAGGCCGCCGCCACGACCGTTCCGCCCGCCGCCTCGATGGCCGCGATACATTCGCGCGAGCTCAGCCCCGTGGTGACGATATCCTCGACCATGACGACCTTCTGACCGGGTTCGACGTGGAAGCCGCGGCGCAGTTTGAACGCGCCCCCCTCGCGCTCGACGTACATCGAGGGGACGCCCAGCCAGCGGGCGGTCTCATAGCCGGGGATGATGCCGCCGACGGCCGGCGAGATCGCCACATCGACCGGCCCGACCGCCGCCGTGATCTTCTCCGCCAGCGCCTTGCACAGGCGGGCGCACCGCGCCGTGTCCATGAACACGAGGTTCTTCTGCAGGAAGACGGGGCTGTGCAGTCCCGAGGACAGCACGAAATGGCCTTCGCGCAGGGCGCCGGCGCCGCGGAATTCGTCGAGTACGTCGTCTGAGGTCATGGCGGCTGTCATAACGAGCGCCACCATCGCCGCAAGGCCCTAGCCCCGCGCCCTTTCGACCGTATCCACCGACGGATTGGTCCGGAGCGCCGCCATGATGGCCGTGGCGTGTTTGGCGTCCTCGACCTCCATGTCGATGTCGACGTCGAAGAAGTCCTGCTGCCGGTGGCTCATCACCAGATTCAGGATGTTGCCGCCGGCCTCGCCGATGATGGTCGCGACCTGGCCCAGCACGCCGGGCGCGTTCTTGATCGTGGCCCGGATGCGCGCAGACGCCACAGCCCCCTGCTCGGCCTGCGGCGTCCACTGCAGGTCCTGCCAGACAGAATCGTCATCCGCATAGTCCGCCAGTTGCTGGCAATCGATGGTGTGCACCGTCAGCCCGGCCTCGGGCTCCAGGATGCCCACGATCCGGTCGCCGGGCACGGGCGAGCAGCAGTGGCCGAAATGGACGCTGATGCCCGGCGTCAGTCCGCCGCCTCGCACGAACAGCCGCGCCTGCTCGTCCCCGATCCGCTTTCGGTCGGGACTGGCCTTCAGCCGTCCCTTCAGCGCGGGAAACAGGGTCTCGCCCACCTTGGTGGCCGAAACCCGACCCCGGCCGATGGCCTCGAACAGGTCTTCCTCGGACGCGAAGGCGAATGTCTCCAGCAGGGCCTTCAACGAGACTTCGGACAGGGACTTTCCGGCGCGCGACAAGGTCTGGTCCAGCGTCGCCCGGCCCAGCTTCTGGAATTCGCCCCGCTCGGACGTGCGGATGTGCCGCCGGATCGCCGACCGCGCCCGTCCCGTGATCGTCAGCGAGCGCCAATCGACCGGAATCTCACGCTTGGCCCCGCGGACGATCTCGACCACGTCGCCGTTCTGCAGCTGGGTCCGCATCGGCTTCAGCTCGCCGTTGATCTTGACCCCCACCGCGGTGTCGCCGACCTCGGTGTGGACCGCATAGGCGAAGTCCAGCGCCATCCCGCCCCGCGGCAGGGTGATCAGCGAGCCCTTGGGCGTGAACACGAAGACCTGCTCAAGATACATCTCCAGCTTGGCGTGCTCGACCCAGTCCTCGCCGCCCTCGCCGTGCTCGATGACCTGCACCAGGTGCCGCAGGTTCTGCAGCGGGTCGCGCCCGCCGTCCTGCTCCATGGCCTCCTTGTCGAAGCCGTACGACTTGTTCTTGTAGGCCCAGTGCGCCGCCACCCCGTCCTCGGCGACCCGGTCCATCGGCTCGGTGCGGATCTGCATCTCGATACGCAGACCCGACGGCCCGACCACTGTGGTGTGCAGCGAGCGGTAGTTGTTCGACTTGGGCGTCGAGATGAAGTCCTTGAACCGCTCCGGCACCATCGGCCAGGCGCGGTGGATCACGCCCAGCGCGCGGTAGCAATCGTCCTCGGCCTCGACGATGACCCGGAAGCCGTAGATGTCGGACAGGGAGGAAAAGCCGACCGACTTGCGCTGCAGCTTGCGCCAGATCGAATAGGGCGTCTTCTGCCGGCCGAACACCTGTGCGTGGACCCCGGCCTCTTCCAGCACGCGCTCAACCTCGCGCGAGACGCCGTCGATGGCGCGGCCATGCTCCAGCTTCAACGCCTCCAGCCGCCGCTCGATGGCGGTGCGGGCGGTCGGGTTCAGATGCTCGAACGCCAGTTCTTCCAGCTCGGAGGCGATCGAATGGATGCCGATCGACCGGCCCAGCGGCGCATAGACCTCCAGCGTCTCGCGGCTGATCCGCTCGCGCTTCTCCGGCTTCACATGCTTCAGCGTCCGCATATTGTGCAGACGGTCGGCCAGCTTCACCAGCAGGACGCGAACGTCCTTGGAGATGGCGAGGATGAATTTGCGCAGGTTCTCGGCCTGCCGCGTGTGCTCGGCCTGAAGCTCCAGCCGTGACAGCTTGGTCACCCCCTCGACCAGCGAGGCGACCTCCTCGCCGAAGCGCTCGGCGATGTCGTCCCGGGTGGCCGAGGTGTCCTCGACCACGTCATGCAGCAGGGCGGTGACGATGGTCGCCGTGTCGAGCCGGTAGTCGGTCAGAATGCCCGCGACCTGGATCGGATGGGCGAAATAGGGATCGCCCGAGGCCCGCAGCTGCGAGCCGTGCATCTTCATCGCATAGACATAGGCGCGGTTCAGCAGCGCCTCGTCCGCCGTGGGATCATAGGCGCGCACGGCCTCCACCAGTTCGAACTGGCGCAGCACCCTTGAGCGGGGATGGGGTTCCGGGTCCACGTGAGGACGCGGACCGCCGGGATCGTTGAGATTGGCGGGTGCGGGCGTGGGCGCGGGCTGCCGCGCCGGCAGGATGGTGATACCGTTGGCGGGGTCCGCCGTCAGTAGCGTTCTTCCTGGCCACCGTCGCGGTCGCTTTGCAGCGCGCGGATCAGCTCGGCCTCGGCCATGTTCATGTGCTGGGGTTCAGCCAGCAGGCCCACGATTTCCGCCTCGTCCTCGGCTTCGGTGCGCTCGTCGACGCGTTGCAGCGCCACGATGACGGTCTCGCGCAGCTCATCCGGCACGACGGTCGCATCGGCCAGTTCGCGCAGGGCCACGACGGGGTTCTTGTCGTTGTCCCGATCGAGGGTCAGGGGCGCGCCGTTGGCGATGGCGCGGGCGCGGTTGCCCGCCAGCAGGACCAGGCCGAACCGGTTCGGCACCTTCTCGATGCAGTCTTCGACAGTGACGCGAGCCATGAATATCCTCGGGCGCGGGGGGAGAACCGCACAAACTATAGGGTCAGCCTCAATTGTGCAACGCCGCATGGGCGGGAATGAGGCGTTAGCGCCGGATCCATGCCCGGTTGAGGATCAGTTCGGTCGTGATGGTGTCCCCGGCGCGAGGCCCGGCGGGATTGCTCAGGTCAAGGCGAACGTTGCGGAAGGCCCGAATCGCCGTGCGGGCGTTGATCTGACGAGGCGGAGCCTCCCCGATCACCCGGCAGGCGTCGTACCGCCCGGTTTCCATGATCACGCACCTGACCGTCATGGACGCCCGGCCGGTCCATGAACCCATGGGAACGGGCGTCTCCATCCGGCTGTCAGGCATGAAGCTGACCAACGCATCGGTATCACGCCAGTCGCGTGACGGCATGTCAGCATCCTGCACCATGAAGGACAGGGCGGCGGCCAGCACAGCAAACATTCAGGTCGTTCCCGTCGTTGGCCGGGCGTCGCATCCAACCTCGGCCTGGTCCGCGGCCTGAGCCGCCGTTTGCTCCGTAAGCGGATTCACCCAGCCCGGCGCAATCTCCGCCAGCGGGCCCATGACGAACCTGCGCACGGCCGCACGCGGGTGCGGCAGGATCAGGCCGTCGAGGTCTCCGGTCGTCCGGCCATAGGCGATCAGATCAAGGTCCAGCGTGCGCGGCGCATTGGCGGCACCTCGCTGGCGTCCGAAGGCCTCCTCGATCCGGCCGAGCGCCGCCATCAACTCATGCGGACCATGCTCGGTGCGGACGATCACCACCCCGTTCAGGAACGGCGGATCATCCGGATCGGGCCAGGCCGCAGAACGCCACCAGGACGACCGCGCCACCACATCGAGCCCCTCGGCCCGGAACCGCGCCAGCGCCGCCTCCAGCGCCTCGCGGCAGTCCTTCCAGACCCCGCAATCGTTGCAGCCCAGCGCCACGACAATGGCGTCGTCCAGCCCGGCCGCGCCGTCGAACGGAACGGGCGGCGGCACCTTCTGCTGCGAGCCGGGCTTCTCCATCCCCGCGTAATACACCAATGAAGGCGTCAGCGCCCGCCCGTCGCCGAAGGATTCGCCCGCCTTGCCGCCCTCCCCCACGACCGCCCCGTCCGAGCCGCCCCGCGACTGCCCGCTGTGCCCGCGTCTGGTGGAATACCGGCGCGAGAACCAGCGTCAGAATCCCGACTGGTTCAACGGCCCCGCCCCCTCCTTCGGCGACCCGGACGCCCGTCTGCTGGTCGCGGGCCTGGCTCCCGGCCGCACCGGCGCGAACCGCACGGGCCGGCCTTTCACGGGCGATGGTGCCGGCGTCATCCTCTACGAGACCCTGATCAAAACCGGTTTCGCCACCGGCCGTTACGAGGCCCGGCCTGACGACACGCTCCAGCTGGTCGATTGCATGATCACCAACGCCGTCCGCTGCGCCCCGCCCGGCAACAAGCCCCTGCCGGCCGAGGAGGCGACCTGCCGCCCCTTCCTGACCGCCCGTCTCGCCGCCCTGCCCCGGCTCAAGGTCATCGTCACCCTCGGCGACGTCTCACGCCGCAATGTCCTGAAGGCCATGGGCCTGTCCGGCTCCGCGGCCCCACCCGGCCACGGCGTCGAGGCAGCGCTGGGCGGCTATGTCATCCTGAACAGCTATCACTGCTCCCGCCTCAACACGAACACCGGCCGGCTGACCCCCGCCATGTTCGAAGCCATCTTCCGGCGCGCCCGCGAAATCATCGAGAGCTGACCGAACGCCGCTCGCTGATTTGGCGAGTGTGACTCTCCTGCCACGCGAATCAGTCGGCGACGGGTGTAGCGTCCTCCTCCAGGAACAGTGCTGCGTACCTTGCGTTGATCGATCAGCTTTGGAGGGCTGTGATGCGTGGGTCGAACGGGGTCTTTTCACCCCAGGAACGGAAGACGGCGCTATGGGCGCTGCTGATGGCGGGCCTGATCGCCGTCATGGGCATGGTGATCCAGCAATGGAGCCAGCCGTCCGTCGGCCCCGGCGGGTACGAAGCCTATATGACCGCCCCGCCGCCCGGCGTCGTGGACGCCCAGCCGATGATCGACCTGGGCCAGCCGCTGGGCTGAGCTACCCCCGCTCTGGCTAGAGTCCGAGCGGGTGGGTGGACAGCCAGTCAGCATGCCTTGCGGCCAGTTCCCTGACTTGGCTTTCGTCGGGCAGGAAGAGATCGACGCCCCGTCGTAGGGTGCTGCAAAGACGGCACCGGTTTCGGTCGAGACCCACAGCGTCGGCGCGACCTGGTCGTCAGCGATATCGCGGAGCAACCCATCGAACTGACCGGATGTCCACCTTACGAGCCCGGCAAACGACTCCCATCGCTCCTCAAACTCCGTGCCTGCCTCGCGTGTTGTGACGTACGCAGGTTCCAGCCCGTAGTCGGCGATGGCCCCGGACGAGCTTTTTGCGTCACCTACTGAGATCTCAGCCTCGCCGGGCGGCAGCTGATAGAGGCTCTGGACCAGCCAGCATTCGCGGGTCTCGCCCAGAACCGACGCGGCGAGCTCATTCTGCCGGGCCAGAAGCACGCTCCACTCGGCTTCCGTTTCCGCGTACCGCTTTGACTGGGGCAGCGAGTGAAATCTGACCCAGTTCCGGGCTCCCGCGCGCCGCAGTTCGTATCCGACCGGCTCAATGTCGGATAGTGGCGCGACCAGAGCCGCTGGAACTCGGTCAAACGGCTCAGCCCCGGTCCTTCATCAGCCGGGCCTTGTCCCGCTGCCAGTCGCGCTGGGCCGTGGCCTCGCGCTTGTCGTGCAGCTTCTTGCCCTTGGCCAGGGCGATCTCGATCTTCGCCTTGCCCGCCTCGTTCAGGTACAACTTGACCGGAATGATGGTCTGGCCGTCGCGCTGGACGGCACCGATCAGCTTGTCGATCTGCTTGCGGTGCAGCAGCAGCTTCCGGTGCCGGCGCGGCTCGTGGTTGAAGCGGTTGGCCTGTTTGTAGGGCGGGATGTCAGCGTTCACGAGCACGATCTCGCGCCCCTCCACCGCCGCATAGCTTTCGGCGATATTGGCCCGGCCGTCGCGCAGGGCCTTGATCTCGGTCCCGAGCAGCATGATGCCGGCCTCGATGTAATCCTCGAGGAAATAGTCGAATTTCGCCCGCCGGTTCTCGGCGATGATCTTCATTTTCGGCGCCGTGGAAGCCATCAGCCGATGCCTGCCTCTTCCATGGCGCGGTCGATGGCGGGTTTGACGGCGTCGGACGTCGGCGCGAGCGGCCGCCGGATCTCTTCCGTGCACAGGCCCAGACGCGCGAGCGCATATTTGGTCGGCGCCGGGGAATTGTCGAGGAACAGCGCCTTGTGCAGGCCGATCAGCCGGTCCTGCCAGTCGCGCGCCGTGGCGTAGTCGCCCGCCGCCGCGGCCTCGTGCAGGGCCACCATGGCCTCCGGCGCGACATTGGACGTCACCGAGATCACGCCCACGCCGCCCTGGGCGTGATAGCCGAGGTAGCTGGGATCATCGCCCGAGATCAGGTCGAACTGTCCGCCGATATTGGCCCGCATCCAGCTGACCCGGCCCAGGTCGCCGGTCGCGTCCTTGATGCCGACGATGTTCGGATGGGCGGCCAGTCGCGCCACCGTCTCGTTCGACATGTCCACGCCCGTACGGCCGGGCACATTGTACAGCAACACCGGAAGCTGGACCGCCTCGGCGATGGCCTCGAAATGCAGCGCCAGCCCCGCCTGGGAGGGCCGGTTGTAATAGGGGGTGACGATCAGGGCCCCGTCGGCGCCGACGGTCTTGGCGAACCGGGCCAGTTCGATCGACTTGTCGGTTGCCGACGATCCGGCACCGGCGATGACGCGAATCCGCCCGGCCGCGACCTGAACGCACAGCTCCACCACCCGCTTGTGCTCGTCGAGCGACAGCGAGGCGCTCTCGCCCGTCGTGCCCATCGGCACGACGCCGTGGATGCCGGCGGCGATCTGGCGTTCCAGAAGCTGCGTGAAGGCGGCTTCGTCCACCTTTCCGTCACGAAGTGGTGTGATCAGGGCGGTGATCACGCCCTTGAACAAGGGGGCGGTCATTGAGACAGATGGTCCTGCGTGGAAAATCGGGGCGACAGTCGCCGGATATTAAGCGTTGGAGGGTAGGTTGCCGGTCGCCCGACCGCAACCGCGACGCATGGAGATCGGACAGGCAATGATCGCTACCAGCCTTGCGGCCGTCCTGGCCCTGCTCGCCCCCGCGCCTGAGAGCCTGCTTCCACAGGAAGTCCCCTACAGCGCCGTGGCGTCCACGGGCCCGGTCAGCAACCAGCCGCGCGTGCTGAGCGACCAGGACACGGCGCTCTTCCGTCAGGGTCTGGCCGCGGCGCGGTCACGCGACATTTCCGGCGCCCGCAACACCGCCGCGCAGATCGGCGACCCCGTCGCCCGCAAACTGGTCGAATGGGCCCTGCTCGACACCTCGGCCGACCAGATGCCGGTCAGCGACCTCATCGCCGCCCGCAGCGCCTTCGCCGGCTGGCCCCGCGCCGAGAGCCGCACCGCCGCCGCCGAGCGGGCGCTGGACCGCGCCTGGGCCGGACCGGATGTCGCCACAAACCTGTTCGCCCGCAGCGGACCGACCACCATCCAGGGTGCCATCGCGCTGGCCGAGGCGCTGGAACAGCGCGGCCGCGCCGACGAAGCTCGCCGCCTGATCACCGACTGGTGGCGCACCCGCTCGTTCGACGACGCGACCCAGGCCCGCATCCTGACCCGCTGGGGCTCCAGCCTGACCGAGGCCGACCACACGGCGCGGCTCAACATGCTCCTGCTCGGGCCGCACGGTCCGGCGACCCGCGCCATGGTCTCGCTGGTTCCGTCCGACCGGCAGGCCGTCGCCAACGTCGTCATGGCCCTGCGCACCGCCTACAGCCCGGACGCCATCGTCGCCAACCTCAGCCCGACCCAGGCGCTGGATCCGGCCGTGGCCCTGGAACGCGTCCGCATCCTCCGCTCGCAGAACCGCCAGTCTGAAGGGTTCGCCCTTCTGGCCGCCCTGCCGCCCGCACCGTCGCACACCGAGGGCCAGAACACCCTCTGGAGCGAGCGCCGCAACTATTTCCTCGACGCCCTCGAACGCCGCAACGGCCAGGCCGCCTATGATGCCATGGCCGGACACGGCTTCCCCGCCGGCGAGCGCAAGGTCGATGCGGAATTCTTCGCCGGCTGGGCCGCGCTGGTGAAGCTGAACGACCCGGTCCGCGCGGCGCGGCATTTCGAGGCCCTGCGCCAGATGTCCTCGACCCCGATCACCCAGGGGCGCGCCCTCTACTGGCTGGGCCGGACGGCCGAGGCCCAGGGCAACACGCCCGCCGCCATCCAGCACTACCGGGACGGCGCGCGCCACATCCAGACCTTCTACGGCCAGCTCGCCGCCGAAAAGGCCGGGCTGACCACGATCAACCTGCCCGCCGAGACGGTCCCGACCGCCGCCGAGGTCGCGGCCTTCGACAGCAATGAGCTGGTCCGCGCCATGCGCATCCTCGGCGAGACCGGCGAGATGAGCCTGTTCCGCGTCTTTGCCTATCAGCTGGATGACGACCTGCCCGGCCCGACCGGCCTGGCCCTGCTGATGGACCTGTCGCGCAGCTACAACGAAGGCTTCACCGCCATGATGGTGGGCCGCGCCGCCAGCCAGCGGGGCTTCCTGATCCCCGAGCGCCAGTATCCGGTCCGGATTCCCCCGAGTGTCGCCGGCGCCGCGCCGCTTGAGTTCACCCTCGCCATCACCCGCCAGGAATCGAGCTTCGATCCCCGCGCCCGCTCGCACGCCAATGCCCGCGGCATGATGCAGTTCCTGCCGGCCACGGGGCGAACCGTCGCCCGCCAGCTTGGTCTGCCCTATTCCGACGAGCGGCTGTACGACGGCGACTTCAACATGACGCTCGGCAGCTATCACCTCGGCGATCTGACCAACCGCTTTGGCGGCTCCATGCTGCTGACGACGATCGGCTACAACGCCGGTCCGGGCCGGGCCCCGCAATGGGTCGCACGATGCGGCGATCCCCGGGGCGCGACGGTGGACCCTGTCGACTTCATTGAGTGCGCGCCCTTCACCGAGACTCGCAACTACATGATGCGAGTCATGGAAAATATGCAGATTTATCGCGCTCGCCTGAATGGCGGCTCGGCCGCCCTGATGTTGTCATCAGACCTCCGTCGCGGGGCTCCCGCCGGACCCGCGCCCTACATCTATGCCGGCGAGGACGCGCTCCGGGTGCCCGAGGGCGAGCCGTCGGAGTAGCGGCCGCTCCACAGCAGCGGCCCGTCCGGACCCTCGACCCAACGCGCGGCCAGACCGAACACCCGCGCCATGACCTCGGGCGTCAGCGCCTCCAGCGGCGCGGCGTGCGCCTCGACACAGCCGGCGTTCATCACCACCACACTGTCCGCGAACCGCGCCGCAAGGCCCAGATCGTGCAGGCTGACCAGCACCGCCTGCCCCGCCGCCGCCCGCGCCTTCAGCCGCTCCAGCACCATCAACTGGGCGTCCGGATCCAGACCCGCTGTCGGCTCGTCGGCCAGCAGGGCCGGCGCATTGGCCGCCAGCGCCCGCGCCAGCAACACCCTC
Source organism: Brevundimonas sp. (assembly GCA_030693575.1). Classification (GTDB taxonomy): domain Bacteria; phylum Pseudomonadota; class Alphaproteobacteria; order Caulobacterales; family Caulobacteraceae; genus Brevundimonas. Next base: position 16,077 of record JAUYAG010000157.1, read on the forward strand.
GCCCGCTCGCCGCCTGACATCTCGGCCACGCCGCGGTCGGCCAGATGTCCCGCCTCGACCTCGTCCAGCGCGGCGCGCGCCGCCGCCATGGCCTCCGCGCCTGACAGGAAGGGCGCGCCCAGGGCGGCGACCTCGATCGCGGGCAGGTTCCAGGCGATCCGGCCCTCCTGCGGCAGATAGGATATCCGGGCCGCCCGCGCGCGCAGCGACAGCGTGGTCACGTCGTCCCCCTGCAGACGAACGACGCCCCCGGTCAGAGGCAGCAGTCCGGCAAACGCCCGGATCAGGCTGGACTTGCCGGCCCCGTTCGGGCCGACCACGGCCACCAGCTGGCCCCTGTCCACCAGCACATCGGTGCCGTCCAGCACGGTGCGCCCGCCGAGGCTGGCGTCCGCGTCCCACATGGTCAGGAAGGCCGTCACAGCCGCCACTCCCGCGCCGCCCGCCAGGCGATCATCGCGAACAGGGGCGCGCCGACCAGGGCGGTAAACACCCCCAGTTTCAGCTCCTGATCCGTCGGCGTCATCCGCGCCAGAAGGTCCGCGACCACCAGCATCAGCCCGCCCGCCAGCGCGGACGGCAACAGCAGCCGTCCGGGATCACCCCGCACCGCGCTGCGCACCAGATGCGGTGCCGCCAGCCCGACAAAACCGATCACCCCCGCCACCGCCACGGCGGCTCCGGTCGCCAGCGCCGTGGCCAGCAGGGCCAGCAGCCTCAGGCGCGCCATCGGCAGCCCCGAGGTCCGCGCCGTCTCCTCGCCGAGGCTCAGCATCCGCAGGCCGGGTGCGGCCAGGGCCGCCAGGGCGGCAGCGACCAGCACCGCCGGCGTCACCCAGGCCACGTCGATCCAGCTGCGGTTCTGCACAGAACCCAGCAGCCAGCTCATCACCTCGGCCGTGGCGATCGGCGACGGCGACAGGTTGAAGATCAGCGCCGTTGCCGCGCCGGCGAAACTGGACACCGCCACGCCGAACAGGATCAGCGCCTCCGGCGACCGCACGCGGGCCGAGAACAGGATAAGGAGACCTCCGGCCAGTCCGGCACCGATCAGGGCCGAGACCTCGACCGCCCCCGGAACCGCCGCCGCACCCAGCACGATCGCCGCCGCCGCCGCCAGAGCCGCCGACGCCGACACCCCCAGCACGCCCGGATCGGCCAGCGGATTGCGCAACAGCCCCTGCATGACCGCGCCGGACAGCCCCAGCGCCGCCCCGACCATCAAGGCCGTTGCCACACGCGGCGCCCGCACCTGCCACAATACCTCCGCCGGGCCCGAACCCGGATCGGCAAAGGCCTGGCTCATCTGCGCCATGTCGAAAACGGTCTCGCCCAGCAGGATTCCCATGACGGACGCCGCCAGAATCAGGCCGGTCAGCGCCAGTGTCAGCCGCGACGGTCGGGTCATGATCCGGCCTTCAGCATCGCCGCCGCATCCGCCGCGAACCACGCCGGGCAGGTCAGGGCCGCCGCCGGCAGCCTCGCCGCGACCTTGCCCTTCGCTGCCCGCTGCACGACCGGATGCCGCCCCGTGCCCCGCCAGTCTCCCCGGACCTGATCAAAGAAGCCCAGCACGAACCGCGCCGGCGGATACAGGGCGATCCGCTCCACGCTGACCGGCGCGAAGAACGGCCCGGGCGCCGCATTGACGTACCCCGCCGCGGCCAGAATGGCGTCCACCAGCGTGCCCTTGCCCGCCGTGAACCCGCCGGCCGTCAGATACAGGGCTGAACGCTGGCGCGCCGACGGCGCCGGGGCGGCCGCACGCAGCGTCGCATCCATACGCGACGCCAGCGTCTCACCGCGTTCCGGCCCGCCAAGACTCTGCGAAACCGTGCGAATATTGGCCCTTATACCGTTGAAATCCGTTGCATCCTCAATCGTAACGACCCGCACACCGGAGGCTTCAAGCCGGGCCAGCAGGCGCGGTTCACCGCCCCAGTAGCGGACCACGACATCGGGCCGGAAGGCGATCGCCGCCTCCAGGGTTGGCCGCACCCTGCGCCGTCCAGCGGCCGCTTCCCGCAGCCATGCGTCGGGATCATCGGCCCGCGGCGACAGGGCCAGCTCGGCGTCGGGCCGCAGCGCCAGCACATACTGGTCGGCGCACTGATCCAGCGCCATGACCCGCAGCGGCCGGGCCTCGGCGACGCCGGCTCCGGTCAGCACCAGTCCGGCCAGCGCCGCCGCCAGCCGCCTCACGGTTTCAGCAGACCCGCGAACAACCCGTCCAGCAGGGTCGTGACCAGGGTCTCGCGTTCGACCCAGTCGAAATACGGTTTGGTGATGACCAGTGACACCACCCCGTGGCACCCGGCCCAGAGCGCCTGGGCTGTGGTGCGCGCATCGCCCCGCAGCAACCCGGCCGCCTCCGCGTCCTCGACCACGGCTTCGAACGACCGGTACAGGCCCCCGCCCAGTTCCTGCGCCGCAGACAGGGCGCCATGCTGCAGCTCCACCGGCCGGGTCATATAGATCAGCCGGTAGGCGTTCGGATTGGCGAAGCCGAAGTCGACATAGGCCCGCAGCATCCGCCGCAGCCGCGCCTCGGGCCCGCCGGGCTCGGCCACGATCGACTGGTTCATCTCCAGCAGGGCCGCGAATGCCTGCCGGCAGATCTCGTGCAGAATTTCGCCCTTCTCGGCGAAATGCATGTAGAGCGCCGTCGAGGACAGGCCGACCTCGTCGGCGATCTTGCGGATCGTCGCGCCTTCGTAGCCGTGCTCGACGAAAATCCGCTCCGCCGCGGCGAGGATTTCCGCGCGGCGGGCATGGCCCTCGCCCTTGGGCTTGCGCTGGGAACGCAGGTTCAGCGGGGTGGCGGCAACAGTCACGCGGGGGCTCCGGACGTCGGGGCCCTGAATAGCGACATTCCCCGCCCCGCGCCAATCGCTTGCCGCCCGCGAATCACCAAGGTAACCTGTGGTAGTGGAGGGAGCTCGGATCAGCGATCTGGAAGATCGCCGGCGCGACGCCGCGCGATACGGACCGCCGCTCGACCAGAGCGCGGCCATGCGGGGCTTCGCGCCCGCTCAGTTCCTCTCCCTGGCAGCCCTGGCAGCGGCTGGCGCGATCGCGCTCAGGTTCTGGCCCGTCCAACTTGCTGACGGACTTGTCGCCGTCGCGGCCGTCGCCTTCCTCACCGTGGCGGTCTGGCGTGTCGTCCTGATCCTGCTCAGCGCCGCGCCTCTGCCCGAGGCGCCGATCCCGACGGTCTGGCCGCGCTACACCGTGCTGGCGGCGCTGCATGATGAAGCCGACATCGTCGACCAACTGGTCGAACGCCTCTCGCGGATCGACTATCCGCCCGACCGGCTTCAGGGCTTTCTGGTGCTGGAAGCCCACGACCATGAGACGATCGCCGCCGCCCTGGCCGCGCCCCGTCCGGACTGGCTGAGTGTCCTGGTGACCCCGCCCGGCAAGCCGCAAACCAAGCCGCGCGCCCTCAATTTCGCCCTGAGCCATGCCACAGGCGAGCTCCTGACCGTCTATGACGCCGAGGACGCCCCCGATCCCGCCCAGCTTCGCGAGGCCGCCGCGCGGTTCGCGGACAACTGCGACGGCCGTCTGGCCTGCCTTCAGGCCCCGTTACGAATCCGCGGTCCGGTCAGCGACGCCTCCCGCTTCATCGACCGCCAATTCGCCGCCGAATACGCGGGCCTGTTCGAGACCATTCTGCCCGGGATGGCGCGCCTCGGTTTGCCCTTCCCGCTCGGCGGGACCAGCAACCATTTCCGCGTCGATGTCCTTCGCGCTGTCGGCGGCTGGGATGCATGGAATGTCACCGAGGACGCGGACCTCGGCTTCCGCCTGTGGAGCCGCGGCTGGACCCTCGGTGTGATGGCCCGTCCGACCTGGGAGGCACCACCCGGAGGCCTGGCGCACTGGCTGCCGCAACGGACCCGCTGGCTGAAGGGCTATCTCCAGACCTTGGGTGTCCATACCCGCACGCCGTGGCGGCTCGGCTGGCGCGGCGCTCTGGCGCTGGTCATGACCCTCGGCGCGGGCCTTGTTTCGGCGGCGATCCATGGCCTGACCCTCGCATGGGTGGCGGCGACGGTGCTGGTTTCGTTCATAGCAGGCCTGCCGCCGGAGACGCCGGTCCTGGCGCTCTGCGTGCTGGCGCTCGGTACGGCCTCCGCATGGCTGTCCTGCACCATCGGAGCGCGGCGGGCCGGAGCGCCCTACGGCGCCGGGGACATGATCCGCGCGCCCGCCTACTGGGCCCTGCTGTCGCTCGCCTTCGCCCACGCGGCATGGCGTCTGGTGGTCGACCCCTTCGCCTGGGACAAGACCCCTCATCGGCGCGATACGGCGGTCGACGCGGAATCGGCCGCCGCCGCCGACGGCGGAACACACGACATGCTGGACGCGACCGCGCCTCTCCGCCTATCAGCGGGTCATGCCGCCGCGCCTCAACCCGTCGCCTGAGACCCTCGTCACCCGCGCCTGGGCGGACTACGCCCTGCTGGACAGTGGCGGTGGGCGAAAGCTCGAGCGCTACGGCCGCCATACCGTGGTCCGGCCCGAACCCCAGTGCTTCTGGTCGCCACGCGATCCCGCCGCCTTCGACGCCGCCGACGCCGTCTTCGATCCGACCGACGAAGACGAGACGGGCCGCTGGCGCTTTGCCGGCAATCCGATCGACAGCTTTCCCCTGGCCTGGCGCGACGTGCGCTTCACCAGCCGCTTCACGCCGTTCCGGCATCTCGCCTTCTTCCCCGAGCAGGCCGCCAATTGGGAGTGGCTCGACGGGCGGGTCAGGCGTCTGAACAAGCCCCGGATCCTGAACCTGTTCGGCTACACCGGCGTGGCCAGCCTCGCCTGTGCCGCGGCCGGCGCCGAGGTCACCCACGTCGACGCCTCGAAAAAGTCGGTCGCCTGGGCCCGCGAAAATGCCGAACTGTCCGGCATGGCTGACCGTCCGATCCGCTGGATCGTCGAGGACGCCCGCAAATACGTCGCCCGCGAGGTCCGGCGCGGCTCGAAATACGACGGCATCATCCTCGACCCGCCGAAATACGGGCGCGGCCCGACCGGCGAGGTCTGGCGACTGTTTGAGGACATGCCGGCCCTGCTCAAGGACTGCGCCGCCCTGCTGTCCGACGACGCCTCCTTCCTGCTGCTCAATGCCTATGCCGCCCGCGTCTCGGGCCTGTCGCTGGCCCATCTGATGGCCGAGGCCACCGCGGATCGCGGCGGGGTCATCGACTGGGGCGAACTGGCCCTGGCCGAGGACGGCCCGGACGGCCGCGCCATCGGCCTCAGCTTCTTCGCGCGCTGGTCGGCCAAATGACTGGATCGAGCGACCGGCTGATCACCTCCCTGACCAATGACACGGTCAAGAACGTCCGCGCCCTGCACATGCGCAAGGAGCGCGAGGCGACCGGTCAGTTCCTCGCGGAGGGCCTGAAGTTTATCGGTGAAGCTCTTGATCAGCAACGCGCGCCTCGCCTGCTGCTGGTCGGTGAGGACGCCCGGCCGCATCCCATCCTTGAGCGCGCCCGCGAGGCCACCCGCGCCGCCGGCGGCGAGGTGGTGGTCGTCACCCACGCCATCCTCGAGAAGATCAGCCGGCGCGATAACCCCCAGACGGTGCTGGGCGTCTTCGACCAGGTCTACACGCCCCTGTCCGCGATCCAGCCCGCCACCGCGCCGGCGTGGGTGGCGCTTGAGCAGGTGCGCGATCCCGGCAATCTGGGGACCATCATCCGCACCGCCGACGCGGCCGGCTGCGGCGGGGTCATCCTGATCGGCGACTGCGTCGACCCCTTCTCGGTCGAGGCCGTGCGGGCCACCATGGGCTCGGTCTTCGCCGTCGCCATCGCCCGCGCCACGCCGGCGGAGTTCATCGCCTGGCGGCAGATGTGGCCCGGCAGCGTCATCGGCACCCGGCTGGATGCCACCGTCGGCCACCAAGACGCCGCTATCGAATACCCGGCCCTGATCCTGATGGGCAATGAACAGGCCGGGCTGACGGACACGCTCGCCGCGGCCTGTGACGTCAACGTCAAGATTCCCATGCGCGGTCGGGCCGACAGCCTGAACCTGGCCGTGGCGACGGGGATCATGGTCTATGCGGTGACCGACAGGGCCTAGAAGCTGCGCCCGTCCACCCGCTGCGCCGTCCAGCCGAACGGCTCGATGTCGGTCAGGGTGCGGATGTTGACGGCGATCATCTCCTTGCCGTCGGCGGTCGAGCCGCGGGCGAAGGACTGGACGCCGCAGGTCTCGCAGAACAGGTGGCGGATCTTGTGGGTGTTGAACTGGTATTCCGTCTGCGGCCCGTCCGCGGTCAGGTGGAAGGCATCGGGCGAGACGAATTTGAGCACCAGTCCCTTGCGGTAGCAGTGCGAGCAGTTGCACTCGATCAGCCCCTCAAGATCGGTCTCGACCTCGAACGCCACCGCGCCGCAGCGGCACGACCCTTCATGGGTCTTCAGCTCAGCCATCACGCATCCTCCAGCAGCACCACGCCCGGCGCCGATTTCAGCGCCCCCCGCAGGGCGCCGTCCAGCCGGTAGCGGCCCGGCAGCTTCAGTTCGACCTCGCGCCGGCCGTCCAGCGAGGCGATCAACGACACCTCCCCGCCCTTGCCCTGCGCCCGGGCCCGTTCCAGCCTCGACTTCAGAGCCTCCGGGTCGACGCCCCGGGCCGAAACATGGATGCGCAGGCCCATGGCGCCGTCATCGATCAGCGTGTCCAGCCGCGAGGCGTCGTCGCCGAAGAAGCGCACCTCGCCGTCCGCTGACTTGGCCCGCACCCGCACCATGATCGAGGCCCCGACCTCCAGCACCTCGCGGCATTTACGCAGCTGTTCCGGTGGAAACAGGCATTCGAACTCGCCGGTCGGATCGGAGAAGGTGACGAAGGCGAATTTCTCGCCGGATTTGGCGCTGGCCCGCTCCTGTCGGCGGCGGACGACGCCGGCCATCAGGAAGGCCTCGTGGCCGCTTTCGGCCAGGGCCACAGCCTCGGCGACGAAGGTGACGCGCTTGCGTTTCAGCGCCGGAGCCATGTCCTCCAGCGGGTGTCCGGACAGGTAGAAGCCGACGGCGGCCAGTTCCTGATCCAGTTTCTCGGGCCCGACCCAGGGCTCGACCGGCTTGAGCCGCGGACGCGCGGCCCCGGCCTGATCGCCGCCGAACAGCGACACCTGCGACGAGGCGCGCTCGGCGGCGACGCTCTGGCAATAGGCCATCAGGGTGTCGGCCTGTTCGAACAGCTGGCGGCGGTTGGAATGGAAGCTGTCGAAGGCGCCGGCGCGGGCGAGGTTCTCCAGCGCCCGCTTGTTGACGCTGCGCGGATCGACGCGTTCGAGGAAGTCGAAGATGTCGGTGAAGCGGCCGCCGGTCTCGCGCACCTCGACCAGATGTTTCATCGCCTCGAGGCCGACGTTGCGGATGGCGCCCAGGGCGTAGAGGACGGCCCCCACCCCATCGTCCCAGGCCACGTCGAAATCGGCCGATGACCGGTTCACGTCCGGAGACCTGATCGGCACTTCGAAACGCCGACAATCCTGATAAAAAACAGCGAGTTTGTCTGTATTACTAAGATCGAGACTCATGGACGCGGCCATGAATTCCACGGGATGGTTGGCCTTGAGCCAGCCGGTCTGGAAGCTGATCAGCGCATAGGCGGCCGCGTGGGACTTGTTGAAGCCGTAGCCCGCGAATTTGGCCACGAGGTCGAAGATGCCGCCGGACTGTTCCTCGGACACGCCCTTCTCTGACGCGCCCTTGATGAAGCGGGCGCGCTGGAAATCCATCTCCTCCTTCTTCTTCTTGCCCATGGCGCGGCGAAGGAGGTCGGCCTCGCCGAGGCTGTAGCCGGCCAGGACCTGGGCGATCTTCATCACCTGCTCCTGGTAGATGATGACGCCATAGGTCTCGGTCAGCACCTCGGTCAGCGAGGGATGGAGATAGTCGACCTGCTGCCGGCCGAATTTCCGGTCGATATAGGTGTCGATCATCTCCATCGGGCCGGGCCGGTAGAGGGAGATCAGGGCGGTGATCTCCTCGATCGAACCGCAGCGCATCTTGCGCAGGGTGTCGCGCATGCCCTGGGATTCCAGCTGGAACACCCCGACCGTCTGGCCCGAGGCCATCAGCTCATAGGTGCGCGGATCGTCGAGCGGCAGGCCGTTCCAGTCGGGCGCGGCGCCGCGGCGCTCCAGATACTGACGCGCGCGGTCGAGCACGGTCAGGGTCTTGAGGCCGAGGAAGTCGAACTTCACCAGACCGGCGGCCTCGACCCATTTCATGTTGAACTGGCTGGCCGGGATGGTCGAGCGCGGGTCCTGGTACAGGGGCGCCAGCTCGATCAGGGGGCGGTCGCCGATGACGATGCCGGCGGCGTGGGTCGAGGCGTTGCGGTACAGCCCTTCCAGCTCCAGCGCCGTCTCCAGCAGGGTCGCCACGGCCTTGTCGGTGTCGCGAGCCTCGCGCAGGCGCGGCTCGATCTCGATGGCCTGGGCCAGGGTGGTCGGGCTGGCCGGGTTGTTGGGGATCATCTTGGCCAGGCGGTCGACCTGGCCCAGCGGCATCTGCAGCACCCGGCCGACGTCGCGCAGCACGGCTCGCGCCTGCAGGGTGCCGAAGGTGATGATCT